>JBPYEE010000547.1:0-6839 GCA_051985095.1 Vicinamibacterales bacterium
GGGCGTCGCGGGTGACGAAGATTGGCTCTGCGGGACTGGTCCTAGTGCGAACGTCATCGCCCCGTCAATGACCGGCTTGCCGTCCACACGCGCCACCCCCTGCAGCTGACCCATCCGGCTGCGCAGCTTGACGACATTGGCTTCGATCACCACGGTGTCGCCCGGGTGCACCGGGCGGCGGTAGCGCACGCGCTCGATGCCCGCGAAGAAGATCAGACGCTGCCGATTCTCCGGCTTCGCCAGGATCAGGATCGCGCCCACCTGGGCGACCGCCTCGGTGAGGATCGTCGGCGGCAGCACCGGCCGGCCGTGCGGGTTGTGCCACAGATACCGTTCGTTGTGTGCGACGTTCTTGATGCCGACGATGCGCTTGTCGATTTCGAATTCCGTGATGCGATCCACGAACAGGAACGGATAGCGGTGGAGCAGAATCCGCTCGATCGCGGCGTAGTCCAGCGGCAGCGTCAGGTCCATGTGTGAAAACGAAATTATAATGTGAACCGTTGAACTCCACCGAACAACTCACGACGCTCTTCGCGCTCGGGCGCGAAGTGACGTCGGTGCTCGATCTCGACGAGCTCCTGCCGAAGATCCCGCAGCTCATCGCGCGGATCACCCATTTCACTGCGTTCGGCCTGTACCTGCTCGACGAGAAACACCGCGAGCTGTCGATCGCCTACTCCGTCGGGTATCCCGAGGCCATCGCGCGCACGCTGAAGGTAGCCGTCGGCCGCGGGCTGGTGGGGGCGGCGGCGGAGGAAGGGCACCCGATTCTCGTGAATGACGTGCACCTCGACCCGCGCTACGTCGAGGTGGTGCCCGGCTCCCGGGCCGAGCTCGTCGTGCCGCTCCGCCGCAAGGGGCGCGTCCTCGGCGCGCTCAACCTGCTCAACGACACGACGGGGCAGTTTACCGCCGACGATGAGGCGATCCTGCGTCAATTCGCCGCGCACGTGGCGGTCGCGATCGAGAACGCGCGGCTCTTCGAGCACGAACGGGAATACACCTCGACCCTCGAGACGCTCTCCGAGGTTGCGCGCGAGTTCGGATCGATCCTCAATCTGGACCAGCTGCTGACGCGGATCGCGAACCTGACCAAGCGCGTGATTGACTACCGCACCTTCGGCATCCTGCTCGTCAACAACGAGACCGGCGAGCTGGAGATGAAAGTGGCCGTCCGCTACGGCGACAAAGTCACGCTGCCGCGCGTCAAGCTGGGCGTCGGGCTGGTGGGCTACGCCGCCCTGCACAAGGAGCCGGTCCTCGTGCCCGACGTCGACACCGACCCGCGCTACATCAAAGTGGTCGACGATGCGCGATCCGAGCTCGTCATTCCGCTGCTCCTGAAGGATCGGTGCATCGGCGTCTTCGACCTCGAAAGCCCGGAACTCGACGCGTTCACGAAGGCCCACGTCGAGATTCTCACGCTGCTGGCCAGCCAGGCGGCGGTCGCGATCGAAAACGCGCGGCTGTACGAGACGATCCGCACCAACGAGGAACGCCTGGAGAAGGAGATCCGGTTCGCACAACGCGTCCAGATGGCGCTGCTGCCAACCGAGCTGCCCAAGCGGATGAAAGGCGTCGATGTGGCCGCCCGGTTTGCGCCCGCACGCGAGCTCGGGGGCGATTTCTACGATTTTCTCGCGCCCGAACCGAATAATCTGGTCGTCGCCGTCGGGGACGTGTCGGGAAAAGGAGTGCCGGCGGCGCTCTACAGCGCGTTTGCCGGCGAGCTCGTCCGATCCCGCACGTTTCGACGCCGGTACGCCCCGGAACGCTTCAGTCCGGCCGGCGTGCTGGCGTCGACGAACACGATTCTGTACGAGCGGCAGCTGGAAGAGTACTACTGCACGTTGTGCTACGCGGTCTTCGACTTCAAGCGCCGCCACGTGGCGCTGTCGAACTCGGGACTGCCCTATCCGATTCGGTGCAGCGGCGACACGATCGCCCAGGTCGATCTGCCCGGTGTGCCGCTCGGGTCGTTTGCCGGATCCACCTACGACGAGGTGACGTGCGAGCTGGCGGCGGGCGATGTCTTCGTCTTCTGCTCGGATGGAATCTTCGAGGCCAACGACGCGCTCGGGCGGGAGTTCGGCGCCTCACGCCTGCTCGCGGTGGTCAAAGAGGCACGCCAGGAGTCGGCCAGCCGGATCGTCGACGCGATTTTCGCCGCCGTGCAGAATTTCCGCGGGGAGACGGCGGCCAACGACGACATGACCGCAGTGGCGCTCCGCATTACGAACTGAGGCGCATGGACTCCGACCTCCGACGCCGGCCACGGCGACCGCCGATTCGCGCAGCCGCGGCGCTGATGAGCCTCGCGGCGGTGTGCGCGGCGGCGAGGCCGGCGGGCGCGCAGCTGTCCGCCACGGCCGCCGACCTGCGCGCGCAATTCGAACGCCGCGTCGCCGACGTTGCCGCGCGCGTCGACGGGGTGGTCGGCTACTCGATCCTCGATCTCACGTCGGGCGACCGCGTCGGTCGTCTCGAGACGGCGACCTTCCCGACCGCGTCGACCATCAAGCTGGCGGTGGTCTACGAGCTGTTCAAGCAGGCCGAGGAACACCGGATTCGCCTGGACGACATGGTGCCGCTCGACCGGTCCAAGGCCGTCGGGGGGACCGGCGTGCTGCAGCAGCTGGGGACCCCGACGCTCTCGATTCGGGACTACGCGACGTTGATGGTGATGCTCAGCGACAATACGGCCACCAACGTCCTCATCGATCGACTCGGACTCGACAGTATCAACCGGCGTCTGCAGTCGCTCGGGCTGACCGCGACCAGGCTGCGGCGCCGGATGATGGACACCGACGCCGCGCGGCGCGGCGACGAGAACGTCTCGACGCCCGCCGAACTGGTGCAGCTGCTCGGCATCATCGCCAAGGAACAGGGCGACGCCGTGGCCTTGCTGGAGAAACCGAAGGAGAGCCGGCTTCGCCGCGGGTTGCCGGAGCGCGTCGACACGGCCGACAAGCCGGGCGAGCTCGAAGGAGTGCGCGTCGATGCCGGGGTGGTGTTTGCGAAGAACCGCCCCTACATCCTGTGCGTCATGACAACGTATCTGAAGAATGAAGCCGAAGGCGAGCGGGCCATCGAAGAGATTTCGCGCACCGCGTACGAGTACTTTCGCCGACTCGGGGCCGGCGGACCGTTCGGGCGACAGTTGGGACGCTAGACGGAGACGTGAGGAGGGTGACCGCGGGAACAAGGGCCGCATCGAATCGTGAACGAGCACGAGGTGCGGCGATGCCAGCGCCTGCCTGAATTACGCACCCCGTTGATCCGACGCGACCCAGCTACACCAGCCATCAAATCGCGTACCCGCGGCCGTGCGCTGAATCCTTAGCAATTCGCGCGGCTGGCTCCGCGCGTCGTCCTATGAGGGAGACGAATCCGTGACCTCTCGATAGAACGGTTTCGTGCACCCGTTGACCGCCGCCCGCCGGGACATCGCCGCCGACCAGGTTTTACCCATTTCTTATTGATCCGGAGAGTCCGCGGCCGCTCAGTACATCCCCAGGTAGCGGTCGGTTTCCCACGGCGACACATGGCGGATGTAGTCGAACCACTCCTCCCGCTTCGCGGCGACGAAGTGCTCGAACAGGTGGTCGCCGAGCGTCGCCCGCATGAGATCGTCCTTTTCGAACTCGTCGAGCGCCTCGGAGAGATTGCCGGGCAGCTCGTCGATGCGGAGGTGACGCCGCTCGCGGTGGCTCATCTTGTAGATGTTCTTGTTGATGGGTGGACCCGGATCGAGCTCGTGCTCGATGCCGTCGAGGCCCGACCGCAGCATGACGGCGAAGGCGAGGTAGGGGTTGCACGAGGGGTCCGGCATGCGGAGTTCAATCCGCGTCCCGACGCCGCGCGTGGCCGGCACGCGCACGAGCGGACTGCGGTTCTTTTCGGACCAGGAGATCGCGGTCGGCGCTTCGTAGCCCGGCACCAGCCGTTTGTACGAGTTCACGAGCGGATTGGTGATCGCGCAGAAGCCCTTGGCGTGCCGCAGCACGCCCCCGATGTAATGCAGGCAGACGTCGCTCAGCTGGTACTGCCCTTTCGGGTCGAAAAAGATGTTGGTCCCGCCGGCGAACAGCGACATGTGCGTGTGCATTCCGGAGCCATTGATGCCGTAGATCGGCTTCGGCATGAACGTGGCGTGCAATCCGTTTCGGATCGCAACGTTTTTCACGATGAATCGGAACGTGCTGACGTTGTCCGCCGTGGTGAGCACGTCGTCGTAGCGAAAGTCGATCTCGTGTTGACCGGGCGCGACTTCGTGATGGGCCGCCTCGACGTGGAAGCCCATCGCCTCGAGCGCCAGCACGATTTCGCGGCGGACGTCCTCACCCTGGTCGACAGGGCTCAGGTCGAAGTAGCTCGCCGCATCGTGCGTCTCGGTCGTGGCGACGCCGTTGCGCGTCTGGAACAGAAAGAATTCCGCTTCGGGCCCGGCGTTGAGCGCATACCCCCTGGCGGCCGCCATCGCGATGACGCTCTTGAGGCAGCTCCGGGGATCGCCGGGAAACGGCTGCCCGTCCGGGGTGTAGATGTCGCAAATCATCCGCGCGACCTTCTCGCCCGTCGCGCCGGCCCACGGAAAGATTCTGAACGTCGCAAAGTCGGGACGCAGGTACATATCCGACTCTTCAATGCGCACGAATCCTTCGATCGACGAGCCGTCGAACATGATTTTGCCGTCGAGGGCTTCGTCGAACTGGCGATCCGGAATCTCGACGTTTTTGATGGTGCCCAGGATGTCGGTGAACTGCAGGCGCATGAACTTCACTTTCTCGCGCTCAGCGCGCTCGAGAATCTGCGCCTTGGTCTCCTTCGGCGGAGTCTTGGCCATGTGTCGAGTGATTCTAGCCAACTTTTCGGGCGTGGCTTTCGTCTGATTGGGTGTTCGATGGAGCAATGCCGATGCAGTTAGTGAAGATGTTTGCGGTGCTGGCGGTGCTGGCCGGCCTCGGCCTCGTGGTGGCGGTGTCGGCGCCGTCGGTGGTGGGCCAGGAGCGCCGGGGACCCGAGCTGAGGGTCCTGACCGGCCGCGGGGCTGAGATTGGGGTGATCGTCCGGGACGCCACCGCCGGCGTGACGATTGACGAGGTCCGCCCCGATAGTCCGGCCGACAAAGCCGGACTGAAGCCGTCCGACGTGATTCTCGACTTCGATGGCGAACGGGTGCGAAGCGCACGGCAATTTTCGCGACTCGTCCAGGAAACGCCGGCGGGCCGACCCGTCCGGGCGACTGTCATGCGGGACAACACGAAGCAGGCGCTCGAGATTGCCGTACCCGAGAGCCGCCGCGCGGATCTGTTCATCGACGGCGATCTGCGGGATCGGCTTGGAGACCTGAGCGATCGCCTCGCCCCCTTCAACTTCAACTTCGACATGCCCGACCTGGGGTCGGGGCGCCGGCTTGGCCTGTCGGTTCAACCGCTCAGCAGCCAGTTGTCGGCATACTTCGGCGTCCAGCAGGGTTTGCTCGTCACCGCCGTCACCGACCAATCTCCCGCGTCGCGGGCCGGGCTGAAGGCCGGGGATGTCATCACCGCGATCAACGGCGAACGGGTCGCCACGCGCGAGGATCTGCAGCGCGGCTTGCGAGACGCGACGCGGGACCAGGTGGACCTGGGGATGGTGCGGGACAAGCAGGAACGGACCGTCACCGTGACGGTCGAGGGACCGCGACGACGAGGGCGCCCGGTGATTTGAGCGGCCGACCGGCTCGGCCGGTTCCAGGTTCACACCGTTCGACTTTTTCGAACGTCCTGCGCCGCGGGCGCGACGGGTGCTTCCTGCACGCCGATGACATTGGCGAGCTGCGCGGCCACCATGACCGCGACCGCCTGCGTCGTTTCAGAGGCTTCCCCCCCGTTCCTGATTTCAACCGACACGGCGCCGATGCAGCCGTTGGCGGTCAAAATCGGAGCGACGATGGCACCGGTCGGTTCACCGGGCCGCGACAGCACGATTCGAAGCGACCCGGTGCGGTAGGCGAGGGCGGCTGCATTGTCGCCCGACCGGGATACCACCGGCAGCTTGGCGATCGCGTGCGGGGAGTAGCCGTGCGCCAGCACCGGCCTCAACTCATCGCCACTCACGCCCCCGACCCAGATGATGACGCCGCGGGCCTCCATGAGGTCGGCGGCGCGGCTGAGCAGTCGCGCGAGGTCATCGAGGTCGCGCGCGCGCCCGAGATCCGTTGCCAGGTCAGCGACCGCTTTCATCAGCGGGCCCACCGGCGGGGCGGGCGCTTCGGTGACCGGCGACGCCTTAGCGCGTGAGAGGCCCTCGGCCGGCGCCGGTGGGCCGGATGCCGCGGCGATCGTGGTCGGCGCAATGGTCGCCAGCACGAGCAGGACGAGGATGGCCACGCCCCCGGCACCGGCCGCCACGGCAGCTTCCTGCGTCCGTTTCTGCGCCTGGGCCGCGTCGAACCCCTGGTCCTCGGCGAGGCGCGCCGCGGTGACGGCGCGTGCGGCTGCAGTGACCGTCTGCAATCCCTCGGTGAAGATGACGTCGCCGGCCATCAGCGGCTGATCGGACTTCAGATAGTCGCGCGCGCGTTTGTCGGTGGCGCCGAACCCGTTGAGCTGCGCGGCGGCTTCGTCCAGCTGCGCACGTGCGTCGCTGTCGATGGCCGACTGCCGCAACGCACCGATTGCGACCGTGACGCGGTCGGTCGTCGCCGCGACCTGCGGCATCCAGAACGTGACGCCCTGTCCCGCGGCCACGTACGCCTGTTGCGCGGATCGAAGATCGGCGAGCGCATCGGTGGCGTCGCGCGCGCCCAGATCGAACGCGCGCCGCGCGCTGGTCAGCATCATGACTTGTCG
>JBPYEE010000548.1:0-5052 GCA_051985095.1 Vicinamibacterales bacterium
CCGTCCGGCTCGACGACCTGCCACCGGCGGTTCGCGGTTGGCACGCTGAGGTGATTGGCCCGTCGCTGCGCCGGAACGACACGCTGCGTGTATGGGTGCGGCGCTACGCTCGCCTCGTGCTCGAACAGTGCGGTGGCAACAAACGGAAAGCGGCGCGAGCGTTGGATATCAGCCATCACACGCTGCAGTCCTACCTTCGTGACCCGGTGCCCGGCACCGACGACAGCGGCGGCGAGCCCGCGCTCGCGGGCCGCGGCGTTGAGCGTCTCGACCAGGCCGTCGCGGAGCACTGAACGACGTCGGGCCGGGTGCTTCCGGCCGGCGCGGTGAACGAAGCAGGGCAGAGGGTTCTGCGGGGTCGCACGTTTGCTGCTCGTTTTCAGGGAGAGGTCCGATGCGGAACACAGTCACATCCCTTGCCCGGCTGGCTCCGATCGCGATTGTGGCGACGCTGGCGCTCGGTCTTCCGACACCGGCGCGCGCCCAGGGCGGTTGCGGCGACAACCTGCTGAGCTGCTATGGCCGGGCCGCCGCGTTCGCAGACACGTGGTGGTCGATGTGGGCTTGGGGCATCGACTGCGAGTTGACATTCGTGGACTGCACGCGCCGGGCGATCCTCGGCCGGTAGTTTCGGTGATCCTATGTTGCGTCCCCTTCCGGTCCTGTGGGCGCTGTACGCGATCGCGGCGGGCGTACGGATGCCTCCCGGCATCGTGGTTCAGGGCCCACCCCAGGCGCTGTCGGTGAAACGCGTGCTTCGGCCCGGCACCATCCCACGTGACGTGATCGTCGGCCGGTCCCGCTGCCGCGACGTCACCTGGCTGCTCACCGACAGTTTCGATCTGGTTGAAATTTCCACAGCCACCACCGCCGTGACACCGCGGCGAGTCCATGGTTTTGCGGCCGGCGATCGGCCGTGGGGACTGGCGTGCCTCGATGACGGCAGTGTGTGGGCGTTGGCGAATCCTCGAACGCTCGTCCAGCTCACGGGTGGACGCGTGTCCGAGCGAATCGCCCTGGCACTCCCTCGAACCGCATTGTTCGGCGCGGGCGACCGCGTCCTGTTTCAACAGCTGCCGGTCGTCGCCACCACAGCCGCCCTCATGACGAGCCCGCCGAAAGACCCTGCGGCACTGCGGAGCTGGCCCGGGCTCGTGGCGCGGCGGCGCCCGTCGCGGGACGAGGAAGTGGTCGACAACCTCGTGAATTGCGGCATCGGCGCCGACGAGACCCTGCCGTGCTGGTTTATCGACGAGAGGCAAATCGTCGCGTCAAACGGCGGCACCGCACGCACGATCGACGCGGGTCGTCTGCTCCCGCCGGCCACGACAGCCATCCACGATGTGGCGCTGACGCGCCACGGGCTGTGGATCCTCGGTCGCGGCACCGGCGCGGACACCGGGCGGTTGAGCGGAACCTCATTGAACTTGGTGGACGAGGCTTCGGGTGCGCACGTGGCGCTGAATCTCACGCCGGCGGCTCGCCTGCTGCTTGCGGCGAGTGAGACGAGCTGCCTGCTGTTGACCGTCGACGAGACCATCATGGAAGTCGCGGTGGACCGATGACGCCCTCAGCTGGCCGTTTCATGCTTGTCGTGTGCGGTCCACCGGCCGGCACCTGGTTCGTGGCCGCGCTGCTGGTTGTGTACGGTGTGTACATCGAACGGCGGACGCCGGATTTTTTTGGCCAGGTGCTGGCGATCACGATGTTTCTGCAGTTGTTCGCGGCGTCCACGGGATTTCGAACGCCGCTGCGCCGCGGCCATTTCGACCCGTTGCTGGTGCAGTCACCGAATCGATGGCGCGTCGCCGCGGCGCATTGGATAGTGTCGATCGGACCAGGCGCGATGGTCTGGATCGCTCTCGCCGCGATTGAGTTCGCCGGAAATCCCCGCCGAACGCCGGTGGGCGTCGCGCCGGCCGTGCTCGTCATGTTTGTGTATGTGTCCACGGTGGTCTGGGCCGTGAGCGCCATCGTCGGACGCTTGAGCGGCGCCGTGATCTGGGTCGTGATGCTCGTCGTCCTGAACCTGTCGGGGTCGATGGGGTGGTTCCAGGTGTCGTTCATCGGTCGGCCTGCCACGCTCGGCGACACCGCACGCTCGATCGCGAGCGTTCTGGTCGTTCCGGTGTCGCTCGCCATCGAACCGCGCGCCGTCGGGGTCAAGATGCTGGCGCTCGTGTCAGCCGCTGCCGCGCTGGTGTGGGTGGCCGCGGCGGCCAGCATGCAGCGATGCGACGCGCCGCTGGTGCAGTCATGACACCGATCGCCACCCTGTCCGGCGTGTCTAAACGGTTCGGCCGCCACACCGCACTCCACGATGTGACGGTTGCGTTTCTTGCCGGCGAGATCCTGGGCCTCGTCGGCCCGAACGGCGCCGGAAAGACAACCGCGCTGAGGATTGTGGCGGGCCTCGTCCGCCCCTCGGGCGGCGGCGTGACGAGACCGGCAGCCGGCAGGATCGCCTATTTCGGCGGCGAACAGACGCTGCCGCCAGACGTGTCGGCGCGGCGGTGGGCGGAACTCTGGCATTCGGCGAATTCACGAGCGGTGCCGAGGCGGCCATTCGCCGTCCTGTCCCGCGGGACGCGCCAGCGGATCGCACTCGAAGCGACGCTGTCGGCTTCGTGCACCGAGCTGCTGCTCCTCGATGAACCCTGGGAAGGCCTGGATCCCGATGCCAGCCGCTGGCTGGCAGATCATCTCCTACGACAGCGTTTCGGCGGCGCCTCGGTGGTGGTGTCGTCACACCGCATTCACGACCTCGCGTCGGTTTGTGACCGATGCGCCTTTCTCGCCGACGGCCGGATCGTCGGAGCGGCGACGTGTCGGCGCGACGCGCAGGTCGAGGAGCGTGTCGCGACGCTGTTCGACGCGTACGACCGCACGCGTCATGCGGTCAGCAGCATCGCAGGGGCCACATCGTGATCGTCATCGCGCTTCTGACGACGCTCGCCGGATCGACGCCGGCGGCCATCGGCGCGGCCTGGCGCGCCGTGTACATCAGTGTGGAGGCGAGCCATGACACGACCTGTCAACTCCTGCCGTTGGACCGATGGACGTGCGCCGATCTGCCTGCCGACGCAAACGGCATCGTCGTCATTGTGGGTGAACGCGCCATTGCGTATCGGGCGGTTCGCGCGATCGACCCATCGTTCATCATCCGGCGGTGGGGACGGCTGCTGGCTATTCAGCACGGCTCGATTGCCGACGAGGAGCTCGTGCAGACAACCGTCACGGCGTGGGCGCCGGCACGCTCGCAGTTTCGACCGCGATCGACGCGTGCGCTCCTCACTGCCGACCCGTCGATCGACGTCCTCACCGTCGCGCCGGGTGCGTTCTGGGTCGCGGGTGACGCCGGCAACGGCGGCCGATTCCTGCTCGTCGGCGGAGGAGGGTTTGCGACCACGCGCGTCATGCTGTCAGCGATGGAGGCAGGGGAGGTCGATACCCCGCTCGTGGTCGCGCCGGCGCCGGCGTCGACGCTCAGCGGACGGGTGGAAGACGCTCAGGGCACTGACATCGATGGCACCGACGTCGAGCTGTTCGAGCTGCTCGAACCGCGAACCGATTTGACCGGCGAGGAGATTCTCGCCGCGCCCCTTGTCCGCTCCGCGCTCGCGAGAACGCAAGCCGACGGCACGTTTGCGTTCGAGCGGCTTGGGGATGGTCCCTTCGTGCTGCTGGTTACGGATCCATTCCGCGGGCGCGGCGAGGCGGTGGCAATGTCGGCGCGGGAACCCGCCGTCATCCGGCTGCGCCCACCGCGCCACGCCCGCGGACGCGTTCTGCGAGCGGGGCTCCCGGTTGACGGCGCGCGTGTCCGACTGATTCCTGACCCACAGACGCTCGCCGCCGCAGACGATGTCCGCGATCTCGCCGCGCCCGACCTCAGCACGACCGCGGATGGTCGGTTCGCAATGGCGCTCCCGCCAGTCATCTCCGGCGCGTTGCAGATCACGGCCGCAGATGGCAGCTCGGTGCGGACGGCGTTGCCATCGCCTGCCGGATCAGGAGATCTGGACCTTGGCAACATCCTCCTGCCCGATCCGCAGCGCGTCGTCGTACGCCTTGTCGGTGGAGACGGCTGCGTGGTGTCCGCCGTCGGTCCGCTTGGGTTGCTTGGCGTCACGATCGTGCGGCAATCAGAATCCACCGATCTCGTGCGCTGGCTCGACATTCCTGAACCCGGCCGATGGATGCTGAACGCCGACTGCGGCAGCCGGCCGGCGTCGGTGACACCCGACGTCCTCGTCATCGGCGACAGCGACACGCCGTCGATTGTCGACGTGCGCGTGGTATCGCGCCGGTGATTTCTTGACCGCGCCCGAAACAGCATAGTACCGTTACCTGTTCCGAGTTCATCGACGCGCCGCTCCATGGAACAGGCCACCCAGGCTCCACTCAAGAAGACGCCCCTTAACGCCCGGCATCGCGCCTCGGGCGCGAAGATGGTCTCGTTTGCCGGCTGGGACATGCCGATTGAGTATGCGGGCAGCGGCGTGGTCCAGGAGCACATGGCGGTGCGCACGCGCGCCGGGTTGTTCGACGTCAGCCACATGGGCGAGCTCGAAATTGCCGGTAAAGACGCGCTCGCGGCGGTCCAGCGCATCTCGTCGAACGACGCCAGCCGACTCCAGGTGGGCCAGGCGCAGTATTCCGGCCTCCTGACGCCGACAGGCACTTTTGTCGACGACCTGCTCGTCTACCGCGTCGCACCGTCGCATTTCCTGCTCGTCGTCAATGCCGGCAACATCGCCGGCGACTATCGCTGGATCGCCGATCACCTGCAGCAGGCTGGCGATGCGGTCGTCGTCGATGCGAGTTCGCGGTATGCCTTGATCGCCATCCAGGGCCCGGCCGCCCAGTCGGTGCTCCAGCCGCTGACCGGCGTCGACCTGTCGTCACTCAAGTACTACTGGTTCGCGACCGGGGAGGTGGCCGGCGTCCGTGCCACAATCTCACGGACCGGGTACACCGGCGAGGACGGCTTCGAGATCTTCGTGCCGCCAGCGGCCGCCGATCGCCTCTGGCAGGCACTGGTCGACACCG
>JBPYEE010000549.1:0-2392 GCA_051985095.1 Vicinamibacterales bacterium
GCCGCCTCCGTGGCGTAGCCTTGCCCCTGATACTGCGGAACGACGCCGTAAGCGATCTCGACAACGCCGTTGGCATCGGCCGGACCCTTGAACCCGGCACTCCCCACCACTGACTCATCCTCACGATGAACCACAAAGAAGCCGTACCGCCACGGATCAGCGTCGGACCCTTGCCGTACAGCCGCAAGCCAATCGGGCGACACATCGTCGGACACGAAAAACGCGCGGAGCTCCTCAGCCAACCGGAAGCCGACGACATGCTCGAACCGCTCGGGTTGATCGATCAACGTCACGATGTGGGCAGGCGCGCATGGAACCAACATGAGGCGCTGGGTTTCAAGAGACATCGTGCCACCTGTCGTCTGGGGACGGGTCATCGCGGCAGAAGATGCCGTGCGGAATTCGACAATGGCCGTGACATCGTGACCGAGGTTGCAGAGGGTCGTGACGACGATGAAGTCACAACTCTCATCGCCGAGGAATCGCACGTGTCGCTACACTTGGCCGTCGGTCTCTTTGCCGATGAACACGACTTCTTCGTGGGCGATGGTGTCAGCGGCGTATCGCATCGCGGCATGGATATCGTCACGTGTCAGTTGAGGATAACCGTCGAGAAGGTCGGCCTCGGACGCGCCTTCGCTGAGTTTCCGCAGGATCAGCTCAACGGGTACGCGCGTGCCACGGATCACCGGTTTGCCGAGCATGATCCGCCGGTTAACTTCTATGCGATCGGTGGGCGTCATCGGGGCGTCTCCACGACTGATTTTACCGCGCTCACCGGTTCCGATCGGTGGCAATTCGTCGGGAAGCGCCGGATGTTTCATGACGCTCGCTCAAAGTCACGATCGCAGGCGATAACACGAATGGTCGAAGGTCACGATTTTGATTTCGATCCGCGCGATGTGGACGATTCGCGCCAACGCGACGACCGCGTCAAGCACCAGGCTCATAAAGGGCGTGAACCGGAGACGTCGTCTGGAGACGACGGGACGACCATTCCCAGGACGTGCACGATCGCGAGGACCGTCAGCGAGATGACGAGCACAGCAGCCCGCATCTGGGCCGTGGACCAATGCCCTTGATGAGAAATCCGACGATCCGCGGAGCCGCGATGATGATCGCGGGCCAGACCGCGATCGCGATCCGCAACACGTGTTCATGCGCGACCTGAACCTGCCGCGCGGGCGAGCCCGTGAATTCGTGCAGGATGCCCGACACTGAGAGTACTCACTGCGCAGCTCTGAGACGCGCACGCTGGCGACCTTCGGGGCGTTCCGCGTCGTCCCGGTCGGAGACCTTCAGGATCGCCCGGGAAGCCTGCCCACCCACGGGCTGGCGATATCCGCCACTTGCGCGACCAAGGCCTAATTCGAGTGGAGCGAGTGCCGGTCACCGTGACCAGATCGTCACGCTGACCGACCGCGCGCGCGACCTCCTGCGCACGCACCAGGTCAATGAGCGCGAGCGGAACCGCCAGGCTTTCCACGCCGGTTCGTCAAGCCACTCAAGCAAGGGGCGCGCCCGGCAAGACTCGAACCTGCGACCCCCGCTTAGAAGTTTTTCGAAAGGAGGCGACCGGGGGCAGCACAACGCTGCTGCCCCTGATTTCATTCACGTTCTGTCAAGTTCCAAACAACCCGAGACTACCGCGAGCCGCTACGGATTGTCAGTCATTTGTCAGTCGACTTTCGCCTCGGGTCAGTCGCGCAACAGCGCGTCAAGATCGCGACTGCCGCGAATCACGCGCTGGATCAGCACGTCCTCACCGTCGATTCGATAGAACACGACGTACTGCCCCACCACGAAATAGCGGATGCCGGGTCGAAGATCATTGCGGCGCCGCCCCACGCGTGGATGCTGCGCAAGCAAGAAGAATCTGGCAGTTATCGAATCGATCAAACGATCTGCAATGTCGACGCTCGCATTGGTCGCGACATAAAACCAGATCTCATCGAGGTCTGCTTCCGCCTCTGGAGCGAGGCGATGTGCCATCAGCGGGACTTCGCGGATTTTCGGGCAAGACGACGGCGGCCCCGCTGTTTGATTTCTCTTGCGAGGCTCTTCAGCGATTCTTTAGTGATCACGCGCCCCTCGCCACGTGCCAGAGACGCGTCAGCTTCATCCAGCTTAAACAGGATTTCGACCCGCCGGCGTTCACGTTCTTCCCAAAGCGCCAGGGCTTCCTGGACCGCTTCCTCTTCGCGGTTGAACCGACCGCGTTCGATGGCTCGCTGAATAAACGCTCGCTGGTCTGGGGTCAGGTCGACGTTCATGAATCATTCGCCTCCGTGAGCGATCGTATTCTCCGCGAAACGCATGGCGGCGTGGATGTCTTCGCTTGTGAGCAGAGGGTAAGCGCCAATCAAATCAGCTTCGGAGGCACCTTCGCTCA
>JBPYEE010000550.1:0-4642 GCA_051985095.1 Vicinamibacterales bacterium
GTACTGAAAGTGTCGCGACTTGTCGACGAGGATCTGCCCGTCGTCGGCCAGCACGATGCGCGCCCGCTCGAGCGGCCGCGGCGCCGGTCCTTCGAAGTTGATGCCGGTCAGACGGAAGCCGCTGCCATGGCACGGGCACTTGAACTTGTTTTCCGCCGCCAGGTAGTTCGGCGTGCAGCCCAGGTGCGTGCAGGTGCTGATGAGCGCGTAAAACCCGCTCGCATGCGCTGCGATGTCGTCCGGGACGCGCACCAGCCAGACCCCGAACTTCTCTTTCCATCGTTCATCGACGCCCATGCCGTACTCGTTCGGCAACCCCGCCTTGAACTGCTGCGGCGGCTCGTTGAGCACGTTCGGGAACATGAACCGGCCGGTCGCCGCGAGCGCCGCCGCCGACGCGGCAGAGAACGCGCCCCACGCGAGGCCCATCCAGGCGCGGCGCGTGAGGAGCGGCGACGTGTCGTCGGGGTCGCGAGTCGTCGCCGCGGCAGCGGCCGGCGCCGGTGCCTTGGCGGCGGCGACGGCGGCTGTCGTCGTCTTGCCCTGCAGATCGGGAATGGCCGCGGGCGCCGGCCGCGGCGCCGCCGGCCGCGCTGCATGACCCGCTGCCCCCGCCGCCGCCCCTACGGCCGCGACGGCCGGCGCGCCAACGGGCTTCGGCGTGGCGGCAGGAGTCGCGCTGGTGGGCGGCGCGCTTGATTGCGTCGCGGGCGTGCGTTCGTCAGCCATCAATCAACCCTCAAAAGTCCAATTTTTACAACAGCGCCTCGGCGAAATTGGAGACTTGGTGAATTAGTTCACAATTAAGCCGCCGTGTCACCCTCCCCCGAACCCGCCCGGCACCAGTCCACCACATCCGCCGCCTTACCCGATCTGCCTCAACGCCTCCAACGCCGCCTCGCGCACCTTCATGCTCTTGTCCTGCTGGCTCAAGGTCGTGACGGAGGATTTGAGCGTGTCATCCTTGAGAAACGCCGCGGCGCGGAGCCCGCTGATCATGACATCCGCGATCGGATCCTGATCCGAGTCCTGCCGCACCTCGCGCTTGACGGTCTGCTCCAGGTAGGGACGATCGAGCATCTGCTTGACGACGTTGATGCCCTCGTGATTGCCATGACGCGCGAGCGCGACGGCCGCATTCCAGCGGACGTCGGCGACCGGGTCCTGGAGCGCGGTTCGCAGCGTCGTCATTTGCGCCTCGCCCGGCAGCGCGCCGAGGGCATAGACGACCATCTTGCGGATGCCGGCGTCGCCGTCCGGCGCGGTGTAGAGCGGCACCAGCTGCGGTACGACGGCCGGGTCGCCGGAGGATCCGAGCGCCCAAATGACGCTGATACGCGTTTCGCTGTCCGGATCGGCCAGGGCTTTGGTGAGCGCAGCCACCCCTTCGGCGGGCAGCGGCGGATCCAGACGTCCGATGGCCAGCGCGAGGTACCGGCGCACCTGGGGATCGTCGGACGAATCCTGGAAGGCTTTCACCAGCGCCGGGGCCAGCGACTTGTCAGCGCGGACCTGCGGATCAGCCATGAGCCGCGACAGCTCGTACGCGGCCGGCCAGCGGCGCGTCGAGCCGCCGAAGCGGATTTCGTTCAAGTAGTCCTGCGGCCGGCGGTCGTCGGCAATGAGCGACCGGAATCCGACGTACACGCTGACCGTTACAGCGACGACGGCCAGCGGAATCAGAAAAAACTGGACTGCAAGGGCGGGCGCGGCGACTAGAGCGCTGCGAGCCGCGGTTTCGCGCTCGACGAGTTTATCCATTTATGGGACGTTGAGCCGGACTCTCCGGAACACCGCAAGTTTTATCACCTACGTGGTTTAGCGGTCAAGGGACTCAACCCGGCACTTCGCTTGCACGGGCGACCCGCCATGTATTTTAAGCGCGCTCTGCTCGCCTGCGTGTGTGTGCTCACACTGGCCGTGCGGCCGGCCACAGCACAGCTGCCTTTCCCGTTTGCCGGCGCGGGCGCGATCGGCGCGTCGATTGGCGCCACGATCCCGACCGATGCGAGTCTTCGGAACGGCCTCGACGTCGGCGCCAGTCTCGAGGGTTACCTGACACCGCGGGTTTCCGTTCGTGGGCAGTTCGGCGCGGCCTGGTGGGACATCACCGGCCGCGGCTTCACGGGCACCATCAAGCCGGTGTTCTTCACCGGGAACCTCATCTACAACTGGGATGGCGGCATCTGGCACCCGTACGCGACCGCCGGTGCGGGGGCGTACCGGTTTCGCTCGGACATCAACCCGTCGGTCGAGGGGAGCAATACGAGCTTCGGCGTGAACCTGGGCGGCGGGATTGAGTATTTCCTGGCAGCCGACGTCACCATCACCGCCGAAGCCCTGTATCACAAGGTCGGCGAGTTCGCGTCGCCCGTCGCCGAGTTCGGCAGCGGATCGTTTCTGTCTTTCGCGATCGGCGCCAAGAAGTATTTTTAGCGCGTCACCGTCTCGCCCGCCTCGATCGTGACCGGTTTGAGGAACGGCATCAGCTGACGCAGGCGCGCTCCGACCTGCTCAATCAGCTGTCGCTGCTCGGCCTGGCGCCGCGCGGTAAACGTCGGTCGTCCGTTTTCGTTCTCCGCGATCCAGTTCCTCGCGTAGGTGCCGTTCTGGATCTCGGTCAGCATCCGTTTCATTTCCTGGCGGGTCGCCTCGGTGACGATCCGCGGGCCGCCCGTGTAGTCGCCGTGTTCAGCGGTGTCGCTGACCGAGTAGCGCATGTAATTGAGCCCGCCCTGATAGATCAAATCGACGATCAATTTCAGCTCGTGGAGGCATTCGAAGTACGCGATCTCGGGCTGATACCCTGCCTCGACGAGCGTTTGAAACCCGGCGGTAATGAGGGCGCTGACGCCGCCGCACAGCACCGCTTGCTCGCCGAACAAATCGGTCTCGGTCTCCTCGGCGAACGTCGTCTCGATTACGCCGGCGCGCATCACGCCAATGCCTTTGGCGTACGAGAGCGTCAGGTCGCGCGCCCGACCGGTCGCGTCCTGATGGATGGCGAACAGCGCCGGCGTGCCGGCACCCTCGACGAACAGTTCGCGGACGCGATGGCCGGGCGACTTCGGCGCCACCATCGAGACGTCGATGTCCGGCCGCACGGCAATCGTGCCGAACCGGATGTTGAACCCGTGGGCGAACATGAGCATCGCTCCGGGCGCGAGGTTCGGCTCGATCTCGGCGCGGTAGATCGCCCCCTGGATCGTGTCCGGAATGAGGATCATGACGACGTCGGCCCACTTCGTCGCGCCCGCCACGTCGTCGACCTCCAGGCCGGCCGCGTTCGCCTTCGCCCGCGATCGACTCGTGATCGGCAAGCCGACCCTGACCCGCACGCCGCTGTCCTGCAGATTCAGCGCGTGTGCATGTCCCTGCGATCCGTAACCGATGATGGCGACCTTCTTCTGCTGGATCAGGGACAGGTCGCCGTCTTTGTCGTAGTACATCTTCGCCATGGGCCTCACCACTCAGACTGAGCAATTACTGATGTCGCCGATGTCGGCGGGGCGGACCGCCGCCGTGTTCCGGCGCGCCGGCACCACGCCGCGCGTCATCGCGACGCGGCCGGTGCGGACCATCTCCACCACTCCGTACGGACGGAGGACTTCGAGCAGGCTGTCGATCTTGTCCTCGGTCCCGGTCGTCTCGATGACCAGCGATTCCGGGCTGACGTCGACGATCCGCGCGCGGTACACGTCGACGAGCTGCATGACATGCGTCCGCGCGTCGCCGGTCGCGGCCACCTTGATCAACGCGAGGTCGCGGGAAATCGAGGGCGCCGAGGTCATGTCCTCGACGCGCCGCACGGGCACCAGCTTCGACAGGTGCGCTTCGAGCCGGCGCGCCCCGTACTCGTCGGTATCGACCACGACCGTCATCCGCGAGACGCCTGGCGTTTCGGTGTGACCGACCGTCAGCGACTCGATGTTGAAGGCGCGGCGCCGGAAGAGCGACGCGACACGATTCAGCACCCCGGGTTTGTTGTCGACGTACACCGCAAAGGTATGCACCATGGCTCTGGCTCGTTCACCACACCGGCGTCAATCCGCCGCTGTTTCGACAATCGGCGACGGCCGGCGGATCATCTTGTGGAGATCCGCGCCGGCCGGCACCATCGGATAGACCGAATCTTCCTGTTCGACACGAAAATCGATCACCACGGCGCGGCGGTGGCGCCGTGCCGCGTTCACCGCCTCGGCCACCTCGCTCCGCGTGGTGACGGTGGTCGCGGCGATCCCGAACGCCTCGGCCAGCTTGGCGAAATTCGGATTCACCAGCGGCGTCGCGGCGTAGCGTTTCCCGTAGAAGAACTCCTGCCACTGCCTGACCATTCCCAGGTAGCCGTTGTTGATGATCGCCACGTTGACGTCGAGCTGTTCCTGGGCAATCGTCGCCAGCTCCGCCATCGTCATCTGGAACCCGCCGTCCCCGACGACGACCCAGACCTCGGCCTCCGGCCGCGCGATCTTGGCTCCAATCGCCGCCGGCAGCGCGAACCCCATCGTGCCGAGGCCGCCCGACGTGATGAGCGACCGCGGCCGGTTGTGCTTGTAGTACTGCGCCTCCCACATCTGGTGCTGCCCGACATCGCTGACGACGACGGCGTCGCCGTTGGTGAGGCGCCAGAGATCGTTGATCA
>JBPYEE010000551.1:0-5686 GCA_051985095.1 Vicinamibacterales bacterium
CCGCCACTATGGTTTTCGGCCTCGGGTTGTCCATCCTCGTAGCACCGCTGACGGTCGCGGTACTCGGGGCACTCGACGAGCGGATGGCCGGACTCGCCTCTGGCGTCAACAACGCCGTGGCGCGACTCGGCGGATTGCTCGCGACGGCAGCGCTACCGCTTGCGGCTGGCGTCGCCGGCGCAGGCCCCGTCCACAACAACTTCGCCGCGGGGTTCACGCGCGGAATGTGGATTAACGCTGGGGTGTGTGCCGCCGGCGGGGTCGTCGCATGGCTGGCGCTGCCGGGCATACGAGAAAGTAGATAGTAGAAAGTGGACAAGGGCGCCCTGGATGCCGTTCATCAACTTTCTACTTTCTACTTTCTACTATCTCGGGCGACGCGACGGCGCCCGCCCGTCGCTGGCCATCATGAGCGCGCGGTTCATAGAGGCTGAACTCGACCCACAAGGTGGCGCCCGGGCCGGGGTTGTTCGTCGCCCAGAGCCTCCCACCGTGAGCGCGCATGATCGAACGACAGATTGCCAACCCGAGCCCCATCCCGTGCTCCTTGGACGTGAAGAACGGCTCGAACATCCGGTCCATGATCTCCTCGGGAATCCCCGCACCGCGGTCGGAGATCGAAAGGACCGGACGACGATCGCGCACGGTCGTGGTGATCGTCACGACCCGGTCTTGTGGATCGTTGTGAGCCATCGCGTCGGACGCATTCAAGATGAGATTCAGTAGCACCTGCTGAGCCTGCACGCGGTCGCCGAGCACCGGCGGGAGTGCAGGCCAAAGGTTCGTTTCGAGTGAAACTCTGCGCTCGATCAAGTCGCTGTGCACCAGCACGAGCACATCGGCCACCACCTCGTTCAAGTCGATGCGCGCGAGTCTCAGTTCTCCTTTCTTCAACAGCGATCGAAGTCGGTTGATCACTGCGCTCGCACGGTGATCGTCGTGCACGATGTCTTGCAGTATCTCCTCGACCTCGTCGAGGTGCGGTGGCTGCTTCGCGAGATAGCGCTGAGCCGCCGCCGCGTTCGCAAGGATCGCGCTCAGCGGCTGATTCAATTCGTGCGCGAGCGCGCCAGACAGCTCGCCCAACATGGCTACGCGGCCAAGGTGGGCGAGTTGCCGACGTTGCTCCTCGACTTCTGCTCGCGCCCGTCGTTGCTCCGAGACGTCGGTATCCGTGCCAATGACGTGGACGGCACGGCCATCCATATCGCGAATCACCGTCCCGCGCGCGATAAACCACCGCACACTCCCGTCCTTGTGCACCATCCGATGCTCGACTTCGAAATGCGATGCGCCCTCGGCGATGCGCGCACGCGCAAGCGCGACCACGGCTGGTGCATCTTCCGGATGCATGTACGGGAGCCAGCCATCGAGGCGCGCATCGCCTTCGTCCTCGTCATACCCGAGCATCGTCTTGATGGACGGATCGACATAGACCTCGTTGGTCGTGACGTTCCAGTCCCACACCCCGACACTCCCACCTGCCGTCGCGAGTCGGTACCGCTGCTGCGTCACCAGCAGCGCCTCATCAGCGCGCGAGCGCTCGATAGCTACCCGCGCGATGGGTGTGAGACTATCGAGCAACTTCCTCTCCCCTTCACCCGGAGTCCGCGGCGCACGATAGTACATGACGAAGAGCCCGAGGACGACCCCGCGCCGCGATACGACTGGCGTTGACCAGCACGCGCGCAAGTGATGTACGACGCCGAGATCTCGAAAATCAGCCCAGAGGGGGTCTTCGAAGATGTCGGCGGTCGTGACGGGAAGCCGCGAATACATCGCAGCACCCCACGTCGCGGTGTAAGGACCGACCGCTGAGCCGTCGATGGCCGTGACGTATGACCGCGGAAGACTGCCTGTCGCTGCATGATACACGTGCAAAGCATCCGCGTCGGGGAGCAGCACGGAGCACAGCAGACCATCGGCCTGGGACTCTACGAGCACCGCAAGTGCGTTGAGCACCGATCGGAGCGGAGCACCGACCGCAATCATCTCGAGCACGTTGTTTTGGCCCAGCCTCAATGCTTCCGCCCTCTGGCGCTCTGTCACATCAGAATTGAGGCCGAGCATTCGGGCCGAGCCGTTCAACCAGTCGCGGATGACACGGCCCTTGACGTGGATCCACCGAATGCCGCCGTCCGGACGCACAACACGGAACTCGATTTCTGTCTGTGCGGCATCGGCGGCGGCCCGAGAGAAGGTACTGACGACGCGCCGCCGATCGTACCGGTGGACAACATGAACGAGTTGATGAATCCGTAGGCTGACGTCCGTTGTGGCCAAGCCGAGCGCTCGGCTCGTTTCGACGGATAGCCACACGATGCGCTCTCCGATACGCCATTCCCAGCTACCCATCACCGCCGCGCTCAACGTCAACTCGAGCTGCGAGCGAGTCTCGCGGGCTGCGAGTTGTGCCCGCTCGCGCTCCTGCGCCACGGCCGCGAGTGACAACAGAGCAAACGACATCATGATGAACAGCAACTGCACGTTCAGGGCATTCTCTTCGGCAGAGATCGTGACGAATGGGCCGCGTCCGTTCACAGCCGCCCACGTCGACAGCAGCGTGACCATCAAGAGCGATGTGCTGGCACCCGCTGGGCCGAAGCGCACTGCTGCCCAGAGAAGAAATGGCACTGGTGCGTACAGGAGAACGGAGTTGGTCCCCGGGCCAGCAGCCTGCCAGACGAAGGCGACAAGGCTTACCAACAGTAGTCCGACGAAAAGGGCTACGAGCTCGACGTACCGAGCGACAGTTTGGCGCACCTGCCGCAGACCATCCGTCGCCACCGTCAGGAGCGCCGGCGCCACGGTCATGTGCGACAACAGGTTCGACCAGAAACGCATTTCCCAGACTGGCCAGTAGTTCGCGGCTCGATAATTGGCCCACGCCACGAACGCCGCGTCCAGGAAGGAGGAGACGAAATCAGCGACGAGAACTGCGGCAAAAAACACGCAGACGCGCTGGAAGCTGTCAAACCACGGCGCTCCTCGCGAGAAACGCCGCAGGAGGGCCGCGCCGATGAATGCCTCGAGTGAATTAGTGACATACCAGCCGAGCGCCAACGGTAGCGGAGTTCCGGCCTGCAACTCGCTGATGAGGTGGGGCGGAAATGCCGCTGCAAGAACCACCCACCACATTCGGGTCGGCACCAACAACAAGGCCGCCAAGAGCATTGAGTTTGGCGGCCAGAGCGTTGAAACCGGATGGGGTCTGAATGTCAGAGCAGACCCGACCCGCGCGGCCAAGTAGTAGCCAAGGCCGACGAGGAGTGCGACGACTAGTTCGCGGACGAGTGGGACCTCGCCCTGCGCGCTGCTCCCATCGCGTCCCGCTCGTTGGATCACGTCAGCGTCATCCCGTGCCGCGATGCCCTAACCTCAAAAAAACGATCCGATCCCGCGGGCCATCAATTACACCACACAGTTACAGTGCTCAAGACTCGCCAGTCCGGCGCGTCGTCCGCGGCGCGCGCGGCTCCGATGTCAAGCGCCGGCCCTCCGGCGTCTTTCGCCGTACGTCGGACCGTTGCCGGCTGGGCTTGCTATTCGGAGGTGGAGCGAGCGCGGTGATCCGTTGTACTGCATCGCACAGCGGATCAATCTCGCGCACCAACGATATGCGGAAATACCCGGCCGCGCCCGCACCGAAGGTATGGCCAGGCGTGATCACGACTCGCGCCTGATCCAAACACGCTTGGACCCAAGCCCAGTCGTTGAACCCTGTGGGTATCCGGAGCCAGTAGTAGATCGCGCCGAGCGGCGGCGTGGCGGACCAATTGGCGCGCTTGAGCGTCGCGCTCACCGCATCGCGCCGCGCCTCGTACTCGGCGAGGATCGGAGCAGTCAACGCGCGATAATGCACGAATGCGTGCGCCGCGCCGCGCTGGACTGCGGTCGGCGCCCCGTACCCCATGTTCGTTCGATACGCAGCCAAGACGTCGAGCGCGCGGACACTCCCCACCGCAAAACCGATGCGAAACCCGGCCATGCAAAACGACTTCGAGCATGAGTGAAACTCTACGGCGACGTCCGAAGCGCCCGGGACCTGTAGAACGCTCGGCGCGACGTGCCCGTCGAAGGTGAGCTCACTGTAGGCGAGATCGCTAATGAGCAGCAATCCGTGACGCTTGCAAAATCGAACCGCTCGCTCGAAGTACTCGAGCGGAGCGATCGCGCCCGTCGGATTGTTGGGATAGTTGAGAATCAGCAGCTTCGCGGCCTGGACGACGTCAACCGGCACGCTTTCGAAATCAGCCAGATATCCCGATTCCGGCCGCATCGGCACGAGATGCACGCTCGCTCCGTTCAACAGAGCCGCTCGGCTGTAGACCGGGTAATGGATTTCCGGAACGAGTGCGAGGTCGCCGCCCCCGCAATACGCCATGATGAGGTGCGCGATGCCTTCCTTCGCACCCGCAACCGCGACGATCTCCTCGGGCTCGACCTCGACGCCGAATCGGTACCGCATGAACCCCGCGGCCGCAGCCTGAAAACGAGAATCGCCGCGAAACTGCGGGTACGGATGCGTCGTTGGATCGGCGACAGCGCGCTGCATTGCGTCGATAATCGGCGCGGGCGTCGGACGATCCGGGCTTCCAATGCCGAGGTCCACGAACGCGCGTCGGTGTGCGCGGGCCTCGTCCTTGAGCTCATCCAACGCCGCAAACACATACGGTGGCAACGCTTGCAACGTTGTCGTTGGTCTCAGTTCGTTGGGAACGTTGACGTCAGGCATTTGGAGAGAATGTGCGCGAGACGTTCAGAAAACCAGTGGCGCAGGCACGGAACGCGCCCGAGAAAGTAGGTCCGGCGGACGCGGAACAGCCCCGAGAAAGTAGACCTACAGAGAGTAGAAAGTGGACCATGGCTGACGACAGCATAGAACCGTGGCGGGGAACGTGGGGACGACGCCTGCCTTGCTGGACTGGCGTCGACGAACGTGCCTCGCCCCGGAAGTGACATGGGGCGACACGCTGATTTCAGGGAGCAAGATTGGTGACAACAGCCTAGGCGGCCGTTTTGGGGCGCTCAGCTTGACCTGGCGCGCCCGGGCGCCAGAATACAACAGTAGGATCGTGGACGGCGGTTGACGCCCAACAGGGCACACGCCGTGGGCCTGGCTGCCGATAGCGTCGAGGACGCTATTGCTCGGGCGACAACCAGTGAAGCCATGGCGTGGGAACCCGCGAACGGGGGGAACCCATGAACAAGGCACGAGGGACGACTGGGGTCGTGGTCTGGGTGTTGAGCGTGCTGCTCGCTCTCATCTTCGTGGTGTTTGCCGGGCTGCCCAAAATCACCGGAGGCCAGACATTTTTCCTCCAGGCTGCGGCCATGCACGGGTTCCCCCCTTGGATTCGTGTGGTCGTCGGCGTGTTCGAGGTTCTCGGTGGGCTCGCGCTCTTGGTACCGGGGCTGGCGATTTACGGAGCGATCGGGCTCGGTATTCTGATGATCCCCGCCGTCATCACGCAGGCCATGAGCGGAGAACCCGGGCTCTACGTCCCCGTCATCCTGTTCATTCTCCTTACGATCGTTGGGTGGCAGCGAGATCCCGCTACGATGCGGGGGCTCTACCGCGGAGTGGCTGGCGCCAGCGGACCAGTCGTTCGTGAGGGCGTGATCGCAGGGTTCATCGGCGCAACGTGCGTTGCCGTCTGGTTCTTCATTATCGACTTGGTCGCGG
>JBPYEE010000552.1:0-6716 GCA_051985095.1 Vicinamibacterales bacterium
CTCGTCCCAAGCGGGCGCCAGCCGGGCACCGTTCCCGAAAATCGCGGCGTCCCGCATCCCGCACTTAGCAGGCCCGTCGCGACCGCTCGGGATCGAACGCGCATCCACGACTGAAAGCGGCGCCGCCATTGGGCCGCCGGAGGTCGATTAGCCCGCCCATCGCGGGCCTAAATCTCGCGCGTGAATGCCGGCTGACATTCACACAGGCATTCACCACCAGCCATCGAGCGCCGCCGACACCAGCACAATACCGAATGTTTCAGCGGCGCGGAGCCCTACAGAGACCCAGGCATCTCGAAGAGCCTGGCGGCCGAGGCGATCAAGGATTCAGAGCTTGATGTACCCACCCAGATGCCGAGTGACCGTCATTGGATCTGCACTGCGGCCGTCCATCACACCGAGCGCGGCAGTAGACTGGAGACGCACGTGACGCCATGCCCCAGCGCGTCGTCCCGGCAACGCTGATTCTCGTCGCGATTTCGACGCCCGTCGCGCCTCAGCTGGCGGTCCCGACTCTCGCGGATCTAACCATCAAGACTCTCGAAACGTTTGACGCCCCGGACTCCGGCGTGATCACCCGCGCGTGACCTACTTCAAAGGTGCCCGGCAGCGTCACGAGACGATTGTCACCTGGCCGCCCAAGGTCGCGGCCGTCAACGGTCGGACGCAGTCACGGGTCAACTGGACCCTCGTGCAATGCGATCAGAAACGAACGGCCACTCTAAATGAGGAAGCAAAGACGTATGCGTACTGGCCGCTTGAAAACCTGGCCTCTCCAGTGCGCCATCTTTCACCGAGCGCAGCAACCCGCCAGACGCCCGACACGACGACAGATGGCGGCGATGTGAGGATCACCATCGATGCCGTCGACACCGGCCAACGGCGACAGGTGGGCCACTACGTGGCCCGCCATGTCATCACCACCACGACGACGGAACCGGGTCCGGGAGCGCACACGCCCGCCCGCGTGACCGAACGAGATGGGTGGTATCTCGATCTTCCGTCGGCGTCGTGTCGTGACCAGACGGATGGCACAAACGCCTTCCTGATCACCACGACGCAGCTTCGAGACACGCCCCCTGACCGTCTGCACTTGAAACAGCGCGGAACCGCTCGGCGCGGATTCGCCATTGAAGAGATCACCCGTGGGCGCGGGCCGACAGAACCCGGATACACGAGTCACCTCGAAATGCTCGAACTCGCCGATGGCCGGCTCGATGTGACGCTCTTCGACGTGCCGCCTGGGTATCACTCGGCCTTACCGCGGCTCTTCGGCGGCTACGACCTGTCGAAAGCTGACACCCTTCCGAATCGCGTGCAGGAATATTGGCAAGAGCTCAGCGCGTGGGCGACGCACCTGTTTCGCTGAGCGAGGCGAGACCGAGAGACTCGTCACGTGACAGGAAATCACTGTAGGCGACGTTGCGGAAATGATGCCCGATTGCGGCTTAAAGCAGGTTCGAGCTGTCTTGCTCAGCATTGAGTAGGCGATCAACGCCGATCTGGCCAGCTCTGTGTGACGATGGGCAGCATTCAGGCCCGTTTGGCCGTAGGGCTGCGAGCACGTTTGGGTGACCACGCCTGGGCCACAAACCGATCGGGTGCGCCAGAAGGGTGAAGGCATGCTTCTCCCGTAGCTGGGAGCCTGACTCGCCGTTAATGCTTAGAATCGCCGAACCTTCTGGAACGCATTCCGTATTGAGAAGGTATGCGCCTGGTTCAGATCGCCCGACGCCTGCTTCAGCTGCCGGTCTTCACGAGCGTGGCCGTCTTTACGCTCGCTCTTGGAATCGGTGCCAACGCGGCCATCTTCAGCGTCGTCGATGGCGTCCTGCTCAAACCTCTTCCCTACCCGAACGGGAACCGGCTGGTCGTCCTCGACCACAGCGCGGCCGGCCTCGACCTGAAGCGCGCGGGCATCGCGCCATTCCTCTACTTCACTTACAGAGAGGACGCGCGTCTGTTCGAAGACGTCGGAATGTGGCAGGACGACTCGACGAGCGTCACCGGGCTGGCCGAACCCGAGCAGGTGACAGCAATGGACGTCACCGATGGATTGCTGCCGCTCGTTGGTGCGAAACCCGCGCTCGGTCGCCTCTTCACCAAACTGGACGACTCGCCGCAGGGTGAAGAAACCGTCGTTCTGATGGCGCCCTACTGGCGCGCTCGATTCGGGAGCGACCCCTCGGTTATCGGACGGCGGATTCTGCTGGACGGCAAGGCCCATGAAATCATCGGCGTCCTGCCCGACTCGTTCAGGTTCCTCGACGAGAACCCGTCGCTCATCCTTCCTCTGCGACTCGACCGCTCCAAAGTTCGGCTCGGGAATTTCAGCTACCAGGCGATCGGACGACTGAAAGACGGCGTGTCGCTAGATCAGGCGTCGAGCGAGGTCGCCCGCTTGATTCCCGTCGGCATCGCGCGCTTCCCGCCGTTCCCCGGCTACAGCGCCAAGATGTTCGACGACGCAAGGCTGGCGCCCAATCTCCGCGTGCTCAAAGACGACGTCATCGGCGACATCGGCTCGACGCTCTGGGTGCTGATGGGCACGATCGGCATCGTCCTACTGATTGCCTGCGCGAACGTCGCCAACCTGCTCCTCGTGCGGGCCGAAGGGCGTCAGCAGGAACTGGCTGTCCGGGCTGCACTGGGCGCGAGCCGCGGGCGCATCGCGTACGAATTGCTGAGCGAGAGCGTGCTACTCGGCATCGTCGGCGGTGTGTTCGGTCTTGGCCTCGCGTACGCGGCGCTGCGCGGCTTGCTGGCCCTCGCGCCCGCCAATCTACCGCGTCTCAGCAACATCGGTATCGACTCGGCCGTCGTCGTCTTCACACTCACGATTTCCGTGGCCGCGGGCCTGCTCTTCGGAATCGTCCCGGTGTTCAAACACGCTGGCCCGCACGTCGCGGCCGGACTTCGCGGTGGCGGACGGACGTCGAGCGCCAGTCGGGAGCGCCATCGCGCCCGCAACACTCTCGCCGTCGTGCAGGTGGCGCTTGCGCTTGTACTGCTAGTCGGATCTGGCCTGATGATCCGGACGTTCATCGCGATGCGGCACGTGAACCCCGGTTTCACCGCGCCGCAGGACGTCCTGACGTTCCGCCTGTTCATCCCCGAGACTCAGGTGAAGGAACCCGACGCCGTCGCGCGCATGCACCAGGCGATCCTGGAGAAAGTCCAGTCGATTCCTGGTGTCACGTCAGTCGGTCTGTCGTCGCTCGTGCCCATGAGCGGAAACGGCTGGAACGATCCCATCTACATCGCCGACCGGAACTACGCGCAGAATGAAATCCCGCCGATCCGTCTCTTCAAGTTTGCCTCGCCGGGCTTGTTGAAGACGATGGGCACCCGGCTCATCGCCGGCCGCGACCTGACGTGGGAGGACCTCTTCCAGAAGCGTCACGTCGCGCTGGTCTCCGAGAACCTCGCGCGCGAGCTGTGGAAGGAACCCTCGGCGGCCCTTGGGAAACTGCTTCGCGAGAACCCGAAGTCGCCGTGGCGCGAAGTCGTCGGCGTGGTCGAGGACGAACATCATCGCGGGCTCGACCAGCCGGCAGTGCCGACGGTCATGTTTCCGATGCTGATGAACACCTTCGAAGGGGACGAAGCATTCGTCCGCCGCACGATGGTGTACGCAATCCGGAGCCCGCGAACGGGCTCCGCGGGATTCACGAACGAAGTCAGCCGGGCCGTCTGGTCGGTCAACGGCAGCCTGCCGGTCGCCGGCGTCCGTCAGCTCGATGCGCTCGTCCGCGCCTCAATGGCCCGGACGTCGTTCACGTTGATCATGCTCGCGGTCGCCGGGGCCATGGCGCTGCTGCTCGGCGTCGCCGGCATCTACGGCGTCATTGCCTATTCCGTATCGCAGCGAACACGCGAGATCGGGATCCGGATGGCGCTCGGCGCGCAAAGCAGCGAGGTCACCGGCATGTTCGTGCGGTACGGCATACGCCTTGTCGCCACCGGGCTTGCCTTCGGCCTGGTGGCCGCGATCGCGCTGACGCGACTGATGACCTCGCTGCTCTTCGGTATCGGCGCAATGGATCCGGTCACTTACGGGCTCGTGTGCCTGAGCCTGGTCGGAGCGGCCGCCCTGGCGAGCTACCTTCCGGCGATGCGGGCCACCACCGTCAATCCCGTGATTGCCCTGCGAGCAGATTGACCGCCACCCCTTCGTCAGCACCGCGGTCGTGGCGCGTGGGATCGTAGCCATCCCCCAGCTTTTCTGAAGCCAGCCGCGTCAAAATAGCGCTCAGGACGACGTCGGCCGTGCCGAAGCTCTCCTGTTCATCGGGGCAGAGAGGCGGTGACTATCGTGTCAACGCTGGACCGTTTCGTCGCGGCCATCCGATGCGCAGTGCGTTCGCTGAGGCGATCGCGCTCCTTCTCGGCGACAATCGTCATCGTCCTGGCGATCGGGATCGCGGCGAACACCGCGATCTTTTCGGTCGTCGACAGCGTCCTGCTGCGCCAGCCGCGCTATCCGGATGCGACACGCTTGGTCCTGTTCGGCTATACGTTCCAGGGCTCGTGGGTTCCGTGGGCGTCCGAGGCAAAGTTCAACGTCTGGCGCGAGCGCACCGACGTCTTGGCCACGATCGCGGGCGTACGGTTCGGCACAGCCGATCTGACGGACCCGACGACCGCTGAACAGATTCCGGTCGCCCGCGTCACGTCAAGCTTCTTCCCGCTGATTGGGGCAACCGTCAGAGAAGGCCGCGCCTTCGATCGCGAGGACGATCGAATCGGCCGCGACCCCGTCGTGATTCTGAGTGACGCGCTCTGGCACCGGCGATACGGCGGTCGTATCGGGACCGTGGGTCAGACGATTCCGATCGACGGTCGCGCGCTCGTGATCATTGGGATTGCGGCGGTGAACGTCGACACGACGGTGTTTGGGGTGACCCCCGAGGTCTGGCTCCCCCTACAAGTCGACGCGGCGAGCACCTCGCAGGGGCCATCGATTCGAGCCGTCGCCCGGCTGAAGGCCGGCGCAACGCTCGACGCCGCCAACGATCAGGCCCGCCGCGCGGGCGAGGAATTCCGCCGACGGTTTCCTGACGTTGCAGGAGCCGCCAATACCTTCGCGCTGCGTCCGTTCCTGCCGACGATGGTGCGGCCGGTGCGCACCCCGCTGCTCATTCTGGTCGCAGCGATGGGCTTTCTACTGCTCATCGCGTGCGCGAACGTCGTCAACCTGATGTTCGTTCGGGCTTCCGTCCGACAGCGCGACTTTGCGATTCGGACGGCCATCGGTGCGAGTCGTCGGCAACTGGTGCTGCACTGGGTCACCGAGAGCGTCCTGTTGGCGGTTGGCGGGGGGATCGTCGGCCTGGCGGCAGCAGCTACAGGGATGAAGGTGCTGGCCGCGCTGGATCCCGGCGGCGTCATCAGCACCGCAGCCCTCAGACAGAGCGATCTGATGACGCCGCGCGTTGCGCTGTTCTGCCTGATCGTATCGCTCGTCACTGGCGTCGGCTGCGGTTGCATTCCAGCAGCCGCGATAATCCGACGCAGCGCCGATCCGATGCGTGCCTTCGACGGCGCGCGGGTGGGCACCAAGCGGAGGCAGCACACGGCACGTTCGGCGCTCGTCGTCGTCGAAATGAGCCTGGCGGTGGTCTTGCTTCTCGGCGCGATCTTGCTCGTTCGCACATTCGTGGCGTTGCGACGCGTCGACCGAGGATTCGATACGACCCATGTCGTCACCGCGAACATGTCGCTGTCAGGCGCACAGATCATCGATGAGTTCGGCATGGCTCGGTTGATCCGTGAACGCACGGATCGCGTCGCCGCAATCCCGGGCGTGACGGTCGCCGCCGCGTCCTGTTGCATGCCGCTCGAATCCGATTGGCGAACATCGATCATCAAGAGCGAGCAGTTGGGCGGTGCAGCGCCGCCGTACATGGTGAGCGAGCGCGTCGTGTCAGCCGATTATTTCGAGGCGTTAGGGATTCGGATGACGGCCGGCCGGTCGTTCACGCCGGCGGATGGACCAGCATCGCAGCCGGTCGCGATTGTCGATGAGACACTGGCCGGCCGTCTGTGGCCTGACGGCAGAGCTACAGGGGCCTCGGTGATCGCGTTTCCCGGCCTGTCGCCGACCAACGAGCGGCCGCGGCGCGTTGTCGGGATCGCGAGAAACGTGCGCGACGGCATGCCGCTCGATCAGGGTATGCGTGCGACCGTCTATCTCCCGCTCACCCAGATGGACCGTGAGCAAGCCGGTCGATTCGCCGCCTCACAGCCTCTCGTGTGGTTGGTGCGCACACAATCGGATGTCCGGACGATCGCCGGTGCCGTGCAAGGCGAGCTGCGACGAATGAACCAGAACAGGCCCGTCACCGACATCCACCCGCTTGTCGACGTCGTCGAGCACTCGACCGACGGCACGCGCTTTTACGCGTCGATCGTCGGCTTGTTCGCAGGACTCGGGCTCGCGCTCGCGAGCGTTGGGTTGTATGCGGTCACGATGTACTCGGTAGAACAGCGCACTCGCGAGCTCGCGATCCGACTGGCACTCGGCGCCCATCCACAGACATTGCGCAATATGGTCGTGGCGCAGGGCCTGCGGCTAGCAGTATCGGGCGCGATAATTGGCCTGCTGCTGGCTTCAGCTCTTGCGCGCTTCCTCGAAAATGAACTGTTTGGCGTCGCGCCGCATGACCGGTTGTCGTTCCTGCTCGTCCCACTCGTCCTGACGGTAACAGCGGCAG
>JBPYEE010000553.1:0-7551 GCA_051985095.1 Vicinamibacterales bacterium
TTGTCGACCTCGTCGTCGGTCCCCCACACGATGTTGTCCAGCGGGTCGTCGGTCCCCCACACGATGTTGTCGACGTCGTCAGCGGTGCCCCACACAATGTTGTCGGTTTCGTCAGCCGTCCCCCAGACGATGTTGTCGGTCTCGTCGACGGTCCCCCAGACGACGTCGCAATCGGCGCCACCGCAGTCGGTCCCCCACACGATGTTGTCGCTGTCGTCGGCCGTGCCCCAGACGATGTTGCCGGCGTCATCCGACGTGCCCCACGGCGCGTTCTGCGTTCCGGCACCGCCCCACGTCAGGTTGTCGCAATTCCCGCACAGCACGCCCCACGCGATGTTCTCCCCGTCGTCGAGCGTCGCGGCGCCCCAAAGGGTGCCGACAGTGAACGCGTTCGCAGCGGGATCGATCATTCCGGCGCCAATCAAGTGATTGCCCCAGAGCACGTGCTTGCTCCAGAGACTCTGGGTCGGGATCGGATCGCCAGGCTTCGCCGTGGCGAAGAACCGCGCGAACCGGACAGCGCCGAGCGTATCGAGGAACCCTGCGCCCTCGGTCAAGCCGTCATAACCGGGGTATGGCTGTGCGGTGTATTCCAGGATCGCTTTCGCGAGATTCGGCGTCAGCGCCGGATCGGCCTGCATCATCAGGGCGATGGTGCCGGCGACGACCGGCGCGGCCATGCTGGTGCCGCTCAACGCCAGGTACGGCAGTTGCGGCGTCGGCACGCTGCCCGGAACCAGGAACGGCGCCTGGCTGACGAACAGCGTGCTCGCGGGCGCCGCCAGGGAGACCGTGCCGACGCTCGGCGCGACCAGATCCGGCTTGGCGGCCCAGTCCTTGTAGGTCGGACCGCGCGAACTGAAGCTTGCCAGGGTGTCATCCGCGCGATCCGGTGTGCCGTTTGTACTCGAGCCGCCAACCGTGATGACCCAGGGTGCATTGCCGGGCGCGATGATCCCGCCGTACTGCGGCTCGCCGGCCGCGTTGTTGCCGCGGTTACCGGCGGCGGCGACGACCGCCACGCCGGCGTCGACCACGCGCTTGGCGGCGAGGGTCAGCGGGTCGGTCCAGTACGATTCCTGCACGGTGGCGCCCACCGACGCGTTGACGACGCGGATGTTGTACGTCGCATGGTTCTGGACGACCCAGTCGAACGCCGCGATGATGTTGCTGATGGTGCCGCCGCCGTTTCCGTCAAGCACTTTGAGCACGACAAGACTGGCATCGGGCGCGATGCCAGCCTTCTGACCGTCCGAGTCATAGCCGTTGCCCGCGATGATGCCCGCCACATGGGTCCCGTGGCCGTTGTCGTCGTACGGCGTCGGCAGGCCGTTGACGAAATCGACAAAAGCCGCGACGCGCTGATCGCCGTACGGATACGGCTGGCCCAAACGGTCGGTCAGGTCGTCATGCCACGAAGCGACACCGGAATCCAGAATCGCCACACCCACGCCGGCACCCGTCAACCCCAGGCCAGCCTGCACGGGACGCGCACCGGTTGTGAGCGAGGTCCGGAAATTCGACGTGGCAAGCGGGCGATCGACGTCGACGGCCGCGACGGATGCATGCGCCTCGAACAGCGGCAGCAAACGGTTCGGGACGGTCAGGACCTGGCCGTTGATGATCCCAAGCCAGCGGTGGGAGTGCGTTGCGAGCCTGGCGAGCTCCGGTGGCAGCGTGGTCCCCGGTTGCAGTGTGACGATCACGCGCGAGTCGCCGGACGGCCGGCCGGTCACGCGGCCCGCGAGGTCGTGATCGAGCTTCCCGCGCCGCGAATGCGCACCGGGCACGCCCGGTGCAACCCTCGGTGCACCGTCGGGGTGCCGTCCCGCCGCCAGCGCCGCCGGCGCGAGTCCCAGAAGCATGAGCACCGTGGCCCACAGCGCGACGCGACCTGCCACGACAGGGTGCCTCGGACCCCAGACAGCCTGCGGCCGTCGACGATCGGCAATCTGGGAAAACATGGCGAGTGGCCTAGCAAGCGGGTGGCCAGTTCAGCCTTGCCCTGAGGGGATTGCTCAAGTCGTTTGTTACGATGGGCTTGCGGGCTTGAGTGACAGCATGGACAGCCGCCGCGACACGCGACGACTGTGCCATTATGAGACACGCGATCACATTCATCTTCATCGTCGTGCATCAAAATACTCGGATTCACCGCGCGTGGCTCCGCTGCAGAAATGCGACCTGACCGGTGAATCTGCGAAACCGCCCGCGTCACGAGGGTCCTGTCGAATCGTGCCGATGCGTTGCGCGATAATGCGGCGCGCGTCCTCGCAGGGTGGCTCCCGAGAGAGTGGGTGTTTGTCCATGACCGTTTTTCGATCGACCGTCATCGTGGTGCTCCTCGCGGCGGCCCTCACCGCCGACGATCAAGAGCGAAATTTCCTGTCGCGCGTGCGCCGTCTGACGGTCGAGGGACGCCGCGCCGGGGAAGTCTATTGGTCGCCCGACGGCAAGCGGCTGGTGTTTCAGAGTGAGCGCGAGCCGGGCAATCCCTTCTACCAGATCTATGTCCTCGACCTGACGACCGGCGAGACGAAACGCATTTCGCCCGGCATCGGCAAGACCACGTGCGCGTTTTTCCGCCCCGGCAGCGACGAAATCGAGTTCGCCTCGACGCATGCCGACCCGAAATCGAAGCAGTATCAGGAGGAGGAGCTCGCCTTTCGGGCGTCGGGCAAAGAGCGGCGCTACGCCTGGGATTACGATCCCGAGATGGATATCTACGCGTACAACGAGAAGACGGGCGCGCTCAGACGCCTGACCACCGCGAAAGGCTACGACGCCGAAGGGAGCTATTCACCTGACGGCCAATGGATCGTCTTCACGTCGATGCGCGACGCCTACAATCGGCCACTCTCGGACAAGGAACAAAAGCAGCTCGAGACCGATCCGAGCTACTTTGCGGAGATCTACATCATGCGCGCCGACGGTTCCGATCAGCGCCGCCTGACGAATGCGGTCGGCTACGACGGCGGTCCGTTCTTCACGCCGGACGGCAAGCAGATCGTCTGGCGCCGGTTTGATGAATCAGGCTTGATTGCGAATATCTGGATGATGAATCCGGATGGGACCAACCAGCGGCAGATCACGGATTTCGGATCGATGAGCTGGGCGCCCTACATGCATCCGTCCGGACAGTACATCATTTTCGCGTCGAACAAGCTCGGATTCGACAACTTCGAGCTCTTCATTGTCGACCCGGAAGGCAAAAAAGAACCCGTGCGCGTGACCTACACCGACGGATTCGACGGGCTGCCGGTCCCGTCGCCCGACGGCACGCAGCTCGCGTGGACCTCGACGCGATCGGGCGGCTCGAACGGCCAGATTTTCCTGGCCGCCTGGAATCATCAGCACGCGCTCGAAGCTCTTCGCGCGGCACCGGCGAGAAGGCCGAAATCATGAGAAGACCATCCGTCGCGTCGGTGCTCGCCCTCTGCGTCGCTGGCGGCGCGGCTGTGCTCGCTCAGACTGACACCCGCACGATCGTTCGTACGCTCGCCTCGGAGCGCTTCGGCGGACGCCTCGCGGGCTCTGACGGTGAGCGACTCGCAGCCGACTTCATCGTTGACCAGCTCAAGGCCGTCGGCGTGCGGCCGCTGCCGGGCCACGCCGATTTTCGTTTGCCTTTCGAGTTCACTGCCGGGACCCGGGACGGCGGTTCGACGCTTCAGCTGAAGCCGGCCGCCTCGGCGTTTGCCGCGCCGCGGGACGTGCGGGCGTTGTCGTTTTCCGACAACGGCGACGTGGATGGCGATGTCGTGTTTGTCGGCTACGGGATCGTCGTACCGGAGTCGCAGGACTTCGGGTACGACAGCTATGCGACGCTCGACGTCAAAGACAAGGTCGTCCTGGCGCTCCGGTACTTCCCCGAACAGGCGGACCAGAAAACGAAGGGCATCCTCGCGCGCTACGCTGACCTTCGCTATAAAGCCATGGCGGCTCGCCAGCACGGGGCGAAGGCGATGGTCGTCGTGACCGGACCGGCCTCCCCGAACGCCGGGGAGCTGGCGCCGATGACCTTCGATACGGCGCTGGCCGGATCGGGAATTGTCGCGGTCACGGCGACGGCCAGCGTCGCCGACGCGATGTTCAGGCAGTCCAACCTGGGCAAGACGCTCGCCGACGCACAGAAGGCCCTCGATTCTGGCAACCCGCACGTCGCCGGGTTTTCGCTGCCGCACGTGTCGGCCCACATCCATGCGGCGGTCGTCCGCGAAAAACGGGTCGGCAACAACGTCGTCGGGTACCTGCCGGCGACGATGCCGACCGGCGGCGTCGCCAAGCCCTGGGTTGCAATCGGCGCGCATTACGATCACCTGGGTCACGGCGAAGCCGGCAACACGCTGGCCGAAAAAGGGGACGCGGCAAAGACGCATTACGGGGCCGACGACAATGCGTCCGGATCGGCGGCGGTGATCGCGATCGCCGCCGCGCTGGCCAAGCAGCCACGCCACCGCAACCTGCTCGTGGCGCTCTGGTCCGGTGAGGAACTTGGCCTGATCGGCTCTACCGCGTTCTCCAAAGAGCCACCGATTGCGATGGACGACCTCGAAGCGTACCTGAACTTCGACATGGTCGGCCGCATGCAAGACAACAAGCTCACGATTCAGGCGACCGGAACCAGCCCGGCGTGGGGCAGATTGCTCGAGCAAACCAATATCCAGGCCGGGTTCGATCTGATGCTCCAGGCCGATCCCTATCAGCCGACCGATGTGGCGACGTTCAATTCGGCGGGCGTGCCTTCGCTGGCGTTCTTTACCGGAACCCACGCCGATTACCACAAGCCGAGCGACACGGCGGACAAGGTCGACTACGAGGATCTCGATCGAATCGTCGGCTTCGCCGCCGCCATCGCGACGCGTCTCGAAGCCGCTGCGGAGCCGCCGCAGTTCACCAAGGTCGAACAGCCGACGCAGTCGGGCGCCGGGCGCGCGGGCGTGCGCGTCTTCACCGGGACGATCCCCGATTACTCCACCGAGGTGAAGGGCCTCCTGCTGAGCGGGGTCATCGGCGGCGGCCCGGCCGAGCAGGCCGGGCTTCAAAAAGGCGATGTGATCATCGAAATCGCCGGACAGACCATCGCGAACATCTACGACTACACCTATGCGCTCGATGTGTTGAAGATCGGCGAGCCGACCAAGGTGGTCTACCTGCGGAAGGGCGAGCGGCGGGAAACGATGCTGACGCCTGCCGCGCGGAAGTAGCGAACCGATTCAATCGGCGGAACAGCCGGGGCGGTGACGGATGCCTGGAAACTTCCTTGCAACGCCTTTCGCGGTGAGGGGGACTGAACCATGACCTTCACACTCCGCAGAGCCGCCACAGCCGGGACGATTGTTCTCGCCATCCTGCCCGTGTGGGCGCTCACCGGTCGCGCGCAGACCATGGGCCAGCCGGAGCGGTTCGTCGCAACGGCCGTGAACATGGACCGTGGGACCAGCGGAACAGTCGAAATCGTCGTCAGCCGGTGGTCGAGCGAACGGGATCAGAACAAGCTCATCACTACGGCGCTCGAAAAAGGACCCGACAAGCTGCTGGACACACTCCAGCACATGCCGCGCGTCGGCTACATCCGCACACCGGACAGCATCGGCTGGGATCTGCACTATGCGCATCACGTACCGCTCCCCGACGGCGGTGAACGCGTGGTCATTGCCACTGACCGGCGCATTGGATTCTGGGAGGCCGCGCACCAGCCGCGCTCGATCGACTATCCCTTCACCGTGATCGAGATGCACCTCAACGGCGAGGGTGAGGGCGAAGGCAAGATGTCGATCGCGACCCGGATCATCGTCGACAAGGAAAGCAAAATCATCACCCTGGAGAACTACGGCACGATGCCGGTCCTGCTCCAGAACGTCAGACGCGAGCGGCAGTCACACTAGCAGCCCGTCCCGCTCGCGCCTCACCTCGCGCGGCCGCTTGTCGTCACGCAAGCCGAGGAAGCCGGCATGACGCAGGCTGCCGTCGCGCGTCCATTCGGTAAATGACACCTCAATGACCACCTGGGGCCGCACCCACCTGAGCTGGGTCATCTCGTCAGCGGTGATGCCCTCTCCCCAGTGGCCCGACCTGACTGTCGGCAGATTTCCGAACGGACATCGGTCGACGACGATCGGCTGGAACCGCTCGAAGATCCGCGCGCGCGACGAGGGGACGAAACCACTCCGCACCTTGCCGGCGGAGATCAACGTTCTGCCCTCGTAGTACCCCACGACGAGCGAATCGAAATTGGTCGCATCCGGCTTGTATCCGCCGACGACGAACTCCTGGTGCCGCGCGAACCGGACCTTGACCCAGGCATCGCTGCGGCGGCCAGGCTCGTACCCCGAGCGGCGTCGCTTGGCGACGACGCCCTCGAGCCGGAGCCGCTGGACGGCTGACGCGATCGCCTCGGGCGTGCCTGGCAGCGGCTCGGACAAGAGCAGCCGGGAAGCGCCCAGTGCCGTGCGCAGGGCGTCGCGGCGCTCGTCCAGCGGGGCGCGCAGCAGGTCGCGGCCGTTCAAATGGAGGAGGTCGAACGCGTAGAACACGACCGACAGCCCTTCGGTCGCCCAGTGGTGAAGTGCCTGAAAGGACGGGCGCCCGGAGGCGTCGAGTGCGACGACTTCGCCGTCGATCAGCGCCGATGTCGCCGGGATGTCGCGAGCGGCGTCGGCGACGCGCCGGAACTGGTCGGTGATGTCCTTGAGATTTCGCGATGCAAGCGAAATGGATGCGCCGTTTTTGACCACCTGCGCCCGATAGCCATCCCATTTGACCTCATAGGACCATTGCTCGCCCCGCGGTAAGGCGGCCGCGGCCGTCGCCATCATTGGTTTCACCGGTCGAGCGCGCATATACGAGGCCAATTCAGTACTATCATCAGAGCGTATGCCGCCTCGCAAGAAACCGGTCCGGAGGAAGAAGGTCGCACCCGCGTCGGTCGGGCTGAGTCCGGCTGAAACGGGACGCGTGTCGAGCCCTGATCTCGATCGGCTGGCGACGCAAGTCGACAGCGATGGCGGCGCGGTGCTCGCGCGGTATGCCGAACCGTTTGCCGGCACGCCGCTGCTCGTCGCGGCGCTGCCGGTCGACAAAGTCGAGCCGACCCCGTACCAGCGCGATCCATCCGACGCGCATGTCAAACGGCTGATGGGTGTCATCGAGACGATCGGCCGATTCCTGGATCCGATTGTCGTGGTCCGCGACGATGGCCGGTATCTGACGCCGAACGGCAATCATCGGCTGCAGGCGTTGAAGAAACTGGGCGTCAAGACGATCATCGCGCTCGTCGTACCGGACGCCGGGATCGCGTTCAAGATTCTGGCGCTCAATACCGAGAAGGCGCACAATTTACGCGAGAAGTCACTGGAGACGATTCGCATGGCCCGCGCGCTCGCCAAACAGAGCACCCAGGCCGAAAAGGCGTTCGCATTCGAATTCGAGCAACCCGCGTTTCTGACACTCGGTGTTTCGTACGAGGAGCGCCCCCGGCTGAGTGGCGGCGCCTATCAGTCCATCCTGCGGCGGGTCGACGAATTCCTGGACGAACCGCTCGCAAAGGCC
>JBPYEE010000554.1:0-4048 GCA_051985095.1 Vicinamibacterales bacterium
CCGCGACATCGCAGCCTCACGCGCGACGGCGTCCAACGTGACACGCTGGTCCTGGACTTCGCGCAGGATCTCGCGCGCGCGGCACAAACGGGCGAACGCGTTCCCGGTGAGCATTGTTGACGTCAAAGCATAGACTATTCGAACTGCCCTGCCCAGAATCGCAGATCGTCCGGGCTACCCTTTGCCGTTTGACCGACTGCGCGTCGCGCGCCTGCTCGTTGCTCGGGGAACCCGGGAGCGGCGACGTCGAGAAAGGAGCGCGAGATGATGAACCCATCGAGCAGCGGCTACGCCGACGTGAACGGCATCAAGCTGTATCACGAGATCTACGGCCGGGGCGAACCGCTGGTGCTGATCCACGGCGGGCTGACGACGATCGACGAGCTGCAGGGATGGCTGCAGCCGCTGGCGCAGGCGCGAGAGGTCATCGCGGTGGAGATGCAGGGGCACGGCCGCACGGCGGACACCGCCCGCCCAATGGACTTCCCCACGATGGGCGACGACATCGCCGCGCTGCTCGACTATCTCAAGATTCCGACGGCCGACCTGGTGGGCCATTCCTTCGGCGGCGCGAGTGCGATCCGCGCGGCGATTCAGCATCCGGACAACGTGCGGCGGCTGGTGGTGATCTCCTCGCCTTATGCGAGGTTCGGCTGGTATCCGAAGGCGCAGGAGGGGATGAGCCAGGTCGGTGCGTCGATGGCCGAACACCTGATGCGGACGCCGACGGGCAAGTTCTCGAGTCGATGGCCGGAGCCGAAGCGCTTTCCGCAGTTCCTCGACAAGATGGGCAAGATGATGAGCGCGGACTATGACTGGTCCGCCGACATCGCGAAGCTGCCGATGCCCGTGCTGCTGGTGTTCGCCGACAACGACTCGGTCTCGCAGAAACACGTTGCGGAGTTCTTTGCGCTGCTGGGTGGTGGCGTGAAGGAGCCGGGCTGGATAAACACTCAGCTGTCGAAGTCGCGGCTGGCGGTCGTGCCTGGCTACAGCCACTACAACTTCATCGCCTCGCCAGAGGTCCCGCAGATTGTCGACAAGTTCTTGAGCGATCCGCTTATCAATCCGCCGACTGGCGCAGCGGCTGCATCGCAGGCCGCCTCGGACGCCGGCAAGGCCGGCTTCTCCGGACGGTGATTCCCGCTGCCCGATCAGATTGATCGCAGGTCATCGGATCGCATTCCGATCACGCAGACGCCGCGCCGCGGTCGCACGCAGGCGTTGGTCTCCCCGCGCGGACGCGATGACGCGCCTTTCACCACGCGCGGGGCGAAATCGTTGCAGCGCCCGCCTCACGCCCATTTTGGTAACCGCCGACCGCATGTGTGAGGCCCGCCTCTCTATCCGTACGCTCGAGCGAATAGCGGGCGCTCAAGGACTGGCATGCAGGCTTGACCAATGCCTGCCAGCCCGGGCGCCGCGGGTCCTTGAACACACGTGTCCGGTCCACGTGGTTCGAAGCAGAGGAACCTCGGGAGGGCGTGAAGCCGAAATCGAGGCTGGTTTCGGCGCGAACGGGTTCCCTGCCGAGAGCCCTGGTCATCTTCGCATCCCGGCAATTGATGACGAGAGGCCGCACCACGGCGCAGGGACTTCCGCCGGCCGCTGCTCCACGAACCACCAGGGCCTCGACCTCGACGTCGAGCGTTGAACGTCCGATCGGGCAACCACCCAAAACGCATCCCTCCGCGGTCAACAGATCTCTTGCTACAACACACGTCGCACAAAAAGGGCTCTGTTCCGACGGCCGTTTCGCAATGTTGAAGGACGCGGGGACCCCTACGACAAGCTGAGGAAATTGGCGCTAAGGGACCGCGAACAGGGGATGACCTGGTCGACGACCGCAAGGCTCAGTGGCGGCTCACCAGGCGTGGCGCGCCGGGTCGCGCGACGATTCCAGAGCTCGTCAGAGGCGCCTGCGGATGAGTGGGGTAACTCGTCTGAATTTGTTAGTTTGGGATCGTCAGGAGGTGCAGCCGTGAACCAGAGCAACTCAGACAGCACGACACGTCGAATGACCATACGCCCCAAGACAAAGATCTTGGTTGACGGCGGCGATCCGGAGGAAACGGCGAGGGTCAAGCAGCGCCTTGGCTTCGTGGACGGGCAAACCACCAACCCCTCGCTGATTGCGAAGAATCCCGAGATCAGAAATCTCGTCAGTTCGGGCCACAAGCTGACGCCGCAGCAAGAAGCGGATGAGTACCGCAGGATTGTCCAAATAATCTCGCCGCTTGTCGGCGATGCGGGCGTTTCGATCGAAGTGTTCGGGGATCTGCGTACGACAGCCGAGCAGATGTTCACGCAGGGTCAGGAGATGTTTTCGTGGATCCCGAACGCGTACGTGAAATACCCTTGCACGCGCGAGGGATTGCGAGCCGCCAAGATGTCGGTCCGTAACGGCATCCGGGTGAATCTGACGTTGTGTTTTTCGCAGCTGCAGGCGGCTGCGGTGTATGCCGCCACCAAAGGAACGGTGGAACCGGCATACGTCTCGCCCTTCGTCGGGCGTCTCGACGATAGCGGTCACAATGGCGTGGATGTCGTTGCGAATATCAAGCGCATGTACAAAGCAGGCGACGACCATGTGCGGGTGTTGGCGGCGAGCCTCAGGTCAGTTGCGCACCTCCTGTATTGTTTTTCGATTGATGTCGATCTCGTGACCGTACCCGCCAAGATCCTGAACGAGTGGGCGGATGCCGGGTTCCCGATGCCGGATGATCGGTTCGTGTATCAGCCGAGGGGCGCACGAATCGAGTACCAACAGATCGACCTCGGACAACCGTGGGAACAGTTCGATATCGCGCACGAGCTCACGACCAAGGGGGTCGAACAATTCGCGGCTGACTACCGCGCGACGCTCTATTCGAAAGCCAGTTAGCGTCTGTACGACCGTCTACTCCGCGAATAGACCGCCGCGACCCGCGCCGCCGACTCCGACGCCTGGATTCACGTCGTCGGAGTTCCGCAACCCGAAGTGTCAACCCTGTCCTGAGATTTCACATCGAGAATTGGTCGGGGCGGCCGGATTCGAACCGGCGCCCCCCTGCGCCCAAGAGCGCGTTCTCGGCGATTTCCAGCGACGCTATGCGAAATAGCGAGGGCGTCAGCCGTCGCATCACATGGCGGCCATTCTCGCACCGATTGCCGGGCCATGACCCCGTTTCTCAAACCGCTATGCGCGGGCGGCGCGTCGCCCGGCGCCTCGAACAGGCTGTCGCGCCCTTCCTTGAGTCTCATGGACGAGGGTTGGAGCACCCTCGTCGGCCGTCACGATGCCTGTTCGAGCGACTTCCTCAGGCCCAATAGTTCATTGATGACGATCTCATCCCCGACAACGGTATTGAACATCGCGTGATACAGCAGGCGGTTCGGCCACTCGAGGTGGAAATACTTCGCGACGAACGCCGCCCGATCGGTGTCGACCGTATCCACCAATTGTTCGACCTCTGCTTCGCTCACGCCGGAGGCCACCAGGCGACGGATCTTTTCGCTGCGCGGCGCATAGAGGAAGACGCGCATCGTATCGGAGCGGTCGCGCAGGAAATGCTGTGAGCCTCGCCCGACGATGACGCAGTTTCCGGCCGCCGCCGCCTTCTGCACGAGCCGCTCGGTGTGGTGAAGGATGCTGTCGGCGTCCAACAGGTTCAACCGGTGGACGTTCAGGCTGCCTTCGAAGCTGCCGCGCAGGATCGACTTCAGCAGCCGGTAATAAACGGGATCCACCCGCTCTTCGCGCGCCTCGACCTCCGAGCGATGGCAGTTGCTCAGCCGCGCGATTTCCGTCGTGAGCGCCTGGTCCCACAGCGTCCAGCCCAGACGGTCCGCCACCTTCCGGGCAATGTCTCCACCGCCACAGCCATATTCCCGTTCGATCGTCAGTACCTTAATCATCGATCTCTCACACGGCCTTCGAACCGGTCAGCCTACCGCCGCTTCCGCGCCGCCCGCACGCGGATCATTCTTTGCCAGCAGAAACGACATCCCGAACATGATCATCGCGCCGACGGCCAGCAGCCAGAACACATCAATGTACGCGAGCGTG
>JBPYEE010000555.1:0-8580 GCA_051985095.1 Vicinamibacterales bacterium
AACCGCGGTGAACCCGCAAAAACACCTCCTGGGCGAGATCTTCTGCGCGGGCGCGATCCTGAATGGTTCGGGCGACCAAGGCGAACACCAAATCCTTGTACCGATCGACCAGCTCCTGAAACGCGCGTTCGTCGCCGGCGCGGCAGCGCTCGACGAGCTCGCGCTCGTTGAGATCCATCGGCTGTCGTATTAGAACACGCGAATCACCAAAATGTTTCGGTTGGACGACTGAAACAAATCGGAAGGCCGTCGAGTCTAATCAGTTCAGGCAAGCGGGGGTGGAGGTGCGATGAACGGCGACTGGAACGTGATGATTTGGGCGATCATTCCGATTATTGCTGTCTCCGGCGGCATCGTCAGCGCCATCATTGCGATCGTCAACAAGTCGCGCATTCGCGAACTCGAGATCCGGGAGCGCATCGCGATGATCGAGCGTGGCCTCGTGCCGCCGCCGGAGGTCGATCCGCACGGATTCGATCGCGCGATGGACCGCCTCGAGCGCGCCCAGCTTGCGGGCAGCCTGATCGTCGGGACCCGGCCTTCGCGTCATCGCCGCAGCGGCATTATCCTGATGGGCGTCGGGTTCGGTCTGATGATCCTCATCGGTTTCTCCGAGCGCTCCGGCGACGTTCGAGATGCCCTGGGAGTCGGGGGATTTCTGGTGATCGTCGGCCTGGCATTTCTGATCAGCAGCTACATTGAGAGCGGGGCATCCCAGCCGCTTGGCGGGCGCCCAACGGCCGCGACACCGCCTGCGCCCCCGCCGTCGACGCCACCACAGCAGAGCTAGCGTCATCGGCGTGGTGGTCGAGCGCCGTCCGATCAGCCGAAACGAGACCACGATATAAAAGAGACTGTAGACGTCTGTAACGGTCATAACGTGCTCTTCGCTGTCGTACCGCGTTGTAGCGCGGTCGGCCGGTGAACGGACGCCGGGATCCGAGGGGGAGGCGGCGCCGTTGTCTGGCGCCGCAGCTACTGGTCTAAGTTGTTGTCCAGGAATGTCTTAAAGACTGACCTCGTCCGCCGGCTGACGGCTCGTGTCCTGTCGCCCCGTGACATCGCCGTATTGGTGCTCGCCCTCCTTGGCGCGCTGGTGCCCTTCCCCTCCCGGCTGGTCGAACGGAGCTATTCCATGGCGATCTATCCCCCCGTCCAGCAGATCGTCACGGCAGCCTCGAACCGGGTGCCGTTCGCGGTCCTGGACCTCCTGCTGGCCGGCGTCGCCGTGGCCTGGGTCGGCATCTGCGTGCGCGACGCCGTCGCGCGCGGGATTGTTGCCGCCGCGGCACGGGCGGCCGCCCGGACCGCCGTCTGGGCCGCTGCGCTCTACCTGGTGTTTCTCGCCGCGTGGGGATTGAACTATCGGCGCCTCCCGCTCCAGGCGAAGCTCGAAACGGACCCGAGCGGCCTGCAACCGGATGCCGCACGCCGCATCGCCCGACTCACCGTGGACCGCGTTGACGCACTGTATGCGGCGAGCGCGCGGGCGCGCACCGATCGCGGCCCGGACGCGCAACTCGCCGACGGCCTCGCCGCCGCCGTGGCGGACCTTCGGCTCCGTCCGCCGGTGGTGGGACGCCCGAAGTCCACCATCGTGGATTTCTATTTCGAGCGCGCGGGCGTCGATGGCATGACGGATCCGTTTTTTCTCGAAACGCTGGTTGCCGACGACGTCCTGCCGTTTGAGCGGCCCTTCGTCGTGGCTCACGAGTGGAGTCACCTCGCCGGCGTCGCTGACGAGGGCGATGCGAACTTTGTCGGCTGGCTCGCGTGCCTGCACGGATCGGCGGCGGATCAGTACAGCGGGTGGCTGTTCCTCTACATGGAGCTGACACGGGCCGTCGGCCGATCGGATCGGGCTGCACTACAGGAGCGCCTCGATGTCGGCCCGCGTGACGATCTGCGCGCGATTCGCGATCGGCTGGCCCGCCACGTCAGCCCGCGCGTGTCGCTCGCCGGATGGCGCCTGTACGACTCCTATCTCAAAGCGAATCGCATCGAAGCCGGGAGCGCCAGTTACGCCGGCGTCGTCCGGCTCGTGCTCACCACGCAGTTCCGGGCCGACTGGCGCCCGGTGCTCAAGCCCTGATGCTAGGCGACGGGAGTCGCGATTCGTGGCGGCACCTCGCGACGATCGCCCGTGTAGAACACCCGCTCGAGAAACAGGCCGGACGGCGGCGCGGTAAAGCGGGCCGGCTGATCAGGCATCGCCCCGCCGCGTCCCACTTCCGCCAGGGCGCCGACGATGCGACGGACCATTTTCCAGAGAAAATGCGAGCCCTCGACGACGACGAGGATGAGCGCGCCGTGCTCGAGCAGCTCCAGACGCTCGACGAGCACGAGCGTCGACCGGGCGTCCGCGTCGTCGTCGCCGCGTTCGGCGAACCGGCCGAAGTCGCGCAGGCCGACGAGCCCCTGGGCTGCGGTGCGCATCGGCGGCAGGGCGAGCGGCTCCTTGATCCACCAGACGTAGGGCTTCGCGAACGCCGTGCGCCGGCGCGAAATCTGGTAGATGTAGCGGCGTGCAACGGCATCGCGCCGCGCGTGAAAGCGGTGCGGCACGCGTTCCACCGAGAGGATGTTGATGTCGGCCGGCAGGTCGTCGTTGAGGCGCTGGCGCAGCGGTTCGGCGGCGATGGTCGTGCTGACGTCGAGATGCGCGACCTGCCCGAGCGCATGAACGCCGGCGTCGGTGCGCCCCGAACCGTACAGCTCGAAATCGCGGCGCGCGGTCACCGACCGGATGGCGCGACTGATCTCGCCCTGCACCGTGCGCGCGTTCGCCTGAATCTGCCAACCGCTGTAGCGGGTGCCCGCGTACTCAATGGTCAGCTTGAAGCGCGGCACGCGCGCATTGTAGTCCGGGCGCATCGCATATAATCGCTCGCTCATGGCGGAAGCGCCTGCGCCACGTCTCGTCGTCACCGACGCGCTCGGCCGGCGCATCGTCCCGATCGACAAGCCACTGTTCACGATCGGCCGTCGCAGCGAGACCGATCTGCGCCTGCCGGGCGCCGACATCTCGCGCATCCATGCCGAGATCACTCTCGAGAACGGCGCCTGCGTCATCCGCGACAAGCAGTCGCGCTTCGGGACGTTCGTCAACGGCGAGCGCACGAACGAAAAACGGCTGGCGCACGGCGATCAAATCCGGCTGGGGCAGGCGGGCGACACCGAAATCGTGTTTGTCGTCGAAGCCGACGCGCCGTCGGTCGAGAAGAGCGCGATTTCCGCCGCCACCGAGCTGCGGCAGATGGCGGCGCTGCTCGAAGGGCTCCGCGCGCTCGGATCGGGCCGCGTGCTCGACGAAGTGCTGGCGCTCGTCCTCGATTCCGCGATCGACGTCACCGGGGCGGAGCGCGGCTTCATCATGCTCGCCAACCGGGACAAGCGGCTCGAATTCAAGCTGGCGCGCGCGCGCGGCAAGGTCACGCTGTCGGGCCGCACGTTTGAAACGAGCCAGAAAATTCCGGAAAACGTCTTCGCCACCGGACAGCAGACGATCGTCGACGATCTGCTCGACGGCGACCTGGCGCAGCTGCACACGGGCACCGTGGCGCTCGGCATTCGTCATGTGCTGTGCACGCCGCTGCGGCTGGTGCGGTACGTCGAGCGCGCCGAGCAGCGAGGCGCCGACGAGCTCATCGGGGTGCTGTACCTCGACAGCCGCGAGCGCGGGGCGCTGCGCTCCGCGTCGGCACAATCGGCGCTCGAGACGTTGTCCGCCGAGGCGGCGCTCGCGATCGAAAACGCACGCCTCTACCGCGAGGCGCTCGACAAGGCGAAGTTCGAGCAGGAGCTCCGCGTGGCGGCGGCGATTCAACAATCGCTGTTGCCGGCCGGCAACCGCGAGGGGGCGTTCTTTTCCACCGCCGCGGCTTCGATCGCGTGCCGGGCGGTGGGCGGCGACTTCTTCGACTACATCGACCTTCCGTCGGCCTTCGGGTTCATCGTCGGCGACGTGGCCGGGAAAGGATCGCCCGCGGCGCTGCTCGCGGCCGCCGTGCTCGGCATGTTCAGCGCCGAGGCGACGTATCAGACGAGCGCGGCGCAGTTGATCACCCGGTTGAACCACGGGCTGTTTCGTCGCGCGATTGAGTCGCGGTTCCTCACGACCTTCTACGGCATCCTGAGCCCCGATGGGTCGTTGACCTACTGCAACGCCGGCCACAACGCCCCGCTGCTCGTATCGGCCACCGGCATTCGACGGCTCGAAACCGGTGGCGTCGTGCTGGGGCTGTTCGACCACGCCACGTTCGACGAGGAAACGGTTCAGCTCCAGCCGGGCGAGTTCATCGTCGCGTTCAGCGACGGCGTCACCGAGGCGCTCAACCCGGCGGGCGAGGAATTCACCGACGAACGCCTGGTCGACTGCGTCAAGAGCCACCGCGCCCTATCGCCGCAGGCGGCGTTGGATGCCCTCCTGGCGGAGGTGCGGGCGTTTTGCGCCGACGCCACCCAGAGCGATGACGTGACGGCGGTGCTTGTTCGCTATAACGGCTGATCAGGCCTGCTCGCCGCGGCGCAGCTTTTCGATCTTTGCGTCGCGGGCGGAGGCGAGCCGCTCGCGGTCGCGGCGAAAGTCCTGCTGGAGCGCGTCGCGTTCCGCCGGGTCGGTGAGCCGCCGCAGCTTGGATTGGTACAGAACGTCCTGTTCCGCCAACTTCGCCTCGTAGAAGTTTCGGACCTCGGCTATAGCCGCCTTCTCTGAATCGGTCAACGGTCGCGCTTGCACGCCCGCCGCCGCGTCGGCCTTCCGCAGCCGTTCCATTGCGAGTTCGAGAGCTGACTTGAGCGGTTTTTCACTACTCATCGGGATGAACCATCATGCGTGGGCGCAGCGATTGCAGACAGGCTGGAATGAGGCGTGTAGACCACCACGGAGGACGCTGTGCCGCAGGGAACCATCAAACGAGTCGTTCGGGACAAGGGATTTGGCTTTATTCGCGACGATCAGGGCAATGACTTTTTCTTTCACCGCTCATCGGTAGACGGCGACTTCACCCGACTGAACGAGGGTCAGCACGTCGCGTTCGAGGAAGAGCAATCCCCCAAAGGCCCACGCGCGGCCAACGTCCGCGTTGCGGAACGATAAAACCGCCCGTCATTGTACCCACCTCTCACCGCCGGGCGCGTGAGCAACGGTCTCGCTGGCACGACCAGCCGGTACCCGGCTTGCGGGATCCGCCCCCGTCGACCGCGCCCGCATGAGACCGAAACTGCATAAGCCGTAGACGCGTAACGGGTTCGCGTTCTCGATCCTCACGAGGCACAGACCGCTGCTGGTGCAGGGCGGCGAGATGTTGTGAGCGGGCGAGGGCCGCTCGACTGCCAGGCCGACGCTCGAACGGGGTGAAAGGTGACTAGCGTGCTCAACACACTGAGCCGACTCTTGATGCGGCTCCTGATTGTCGCGATATGCATCGGGACGTTTGCTGCCGGCGCGGCGTATGCACAGAGCCTCTCGCTGGATGTGCCCGAGGGCGTGGTCTTCCCGGACGGGGGAGGCACGGCCGGCAGTTCGGTCACCGCGGATCTGGACCAGCCGGCCGCACCGGCGACGACACCAGAGCATACAGGCTTCAAGGCGCTCGTGGTCGATCTGTACGACGACGTCAAGCATCTGCCGTCGAAAGAGAACCTGTTTTGGGCGGCTACCGGCGGTGCCGGCGCCTTGGCGGTGCACCCGGCGGACACGCGTGTCACGGCGTACTTCGTCAATGCCCCCTGGGCGCATAACGCGTTCGTCCTCGGCGCCTACCTCGGTGATACGCCGGAACTCCTCGCCATCTCCGCGACCGTGTATGCGGTCGGCCGGTTGGATGGCGACAAGCGGGTGTCGCATCTCGGGATGGATCTGATTCAGGCGATCGCGGTCAGCAACGCGATCGTGCAGTCGCTGAAGTTTACGGTGCAGCGCGAGCGCCCGGACCACAGTGACACGTACTCGTTTCCCTCAGGGCATGCGTCGGACACCTTTGCGTGCGCGACGGCGCTCGAGCGTCACCTGGGATGGAAGGGCGCCGTGCCGGCGTATGCGTTTGCGTCGTGGGTCGCGATGTCGCGCATGCACGACAACCGTCACTATTTGAGCGACGTCGTCTTTGGCTCGACGACCGGCATTATCGCGGGGCGGACGGTAACTCGGCACGGCCGGCCGTTTCCGGTGGCGATGGTCCCGATTCCCGGCGGAGCCGCACTGGTGTACGAGCGACGCGCGCCGTAGCGTCGAGCCGTCGGCAGGCTATAATTCCGGCGCTTCCGGTGGCCCAGAGGTTACCGCCGCCCGGCTCGCACGACGATCGTCGTCGCCGAGCGCGGGGGAAGGAGGAGCGAGGTTTTTGTGGACTGGCCCGACACGCGACCGCCTGACACACTGATCGTGAACGGCGACGGACATGACGCGCCCGAGCGAGTGCACGTCACCGAGGAGTTGCGCGCTGCGGAGGACCGATTTGCCGCGGCGTTCTACGCGAGCCCCACCGCCAAAGCGATTACCACCCTGGACGAAGGGCGGTATGTCGAAGTCAACGAGGCGTTCGAACAGCAGATTGGCTACTCCCGCACCGAAATCTATGGGCGGACGTCCCTGGAACTCTCCGTGTGGCCGACGCCGAGCGATCGCGCCGCGATGATCGCCGCGCTGCAGCGCCAGAGCACGATCCGGGTGCCCCACGCGCAGTTCCGCACGAAATCAGGCCGATTGATTACGACCATCTATTCGGCCACCCTGGTCCAGTTCGGCGGGGTGCCGTGCGTCCTGGCTGACATCGTCGACGTCACCGCGCAACAGGTCGCGGAACACGCCTTGCGCGAGAGCGAAGCGAAGTTCCGTCTGCTGGCCGAGACGGTCGTGTCCTGCATCTTCATCTACCGGCAGGATGGCACGCTCTGCTATTTCAATCCGCAAATGGAAACCGCGACGGGCTACTCGGCGGAGGAACTTCGCGGCATGACCGTCTGGGACATCCTCCATCCAGATGTCAGAGGGCTCCTGCGTGCCCGGGCGGCCGCGCGCTGGCGTGGCGAACCAGTGCCCGACCGCTATCAGCTGACGATCCTCACCAAGGGGGGCGAGACGCGGTGGGTCGACTTCACGGCCCGGCTCATCGAGTTCGAACGCGAGCCGGCGATCCTCGGAACGGCGTTCGACATCACCGAGACCAAACGCCACGAACAGCGGGCGCAGGAGTACACGGCCACGCTGCAGACACTCATTGCCAACAGCCCGTTCGGCATCATGGTCGGCGGCAAGGATCACCGCATCACCTTCTGCAACCCGGCGTTTCAGCGCATTTTTCGGTACACCGAAGACGAAGTCCTGGGGAAGGAACCCGATGATCTGGTGGGGCTGCCGGGCGATCCCGAGGCCGCCGAACTGAGCCGTCAAGTACTGGGCGGTCAGGTCGTGCACGCGACCACGATCCGACGCCGCAAAGACGGAACCAAGGTCAATGTCGAGGTCCACGCCATTCCGTTGCTGGCGGGAGACACATTCGTCGGCTGTTTCGGCATCTATCAGGACATCACCGAGCGCGTCGAGGCCGCGGCGAAAGTGCAGGCACTTCAGACGCGCCTGCGCCGCGTCCAGGACGAGGAGCGGGCGCAGGTCGCCCGCGAGCTGCACGACAACATCGGACAGCAACTCGCCCTGCTCGGACTCCATCTCACTGCCCTGGAGAACGAGGCCCGTGACGCGGCGCCGTCAATCATCAGCTCGCTCGCAGCCGCGCGGCGGCTGAACGAGCGGATCGGTGCCGAAGCGCATCACTTGTCGCACCGGCTCCATCCATCGCAGCTCGTCCATCTCAGCCTGCCGGAGGCGCTCGCGGGGTTCTGCGACGAATTCGGACGGCTGAACGATCTCGACATCGACTTCCAGCACCACGAGGTTCCGGATCTGTCATCCGAGGTCACGACGTGCGTGTTTCGCGTGGCGCAGGAAGCCATCCGAAATGCAGAAAAGCACAGCGGCTGCCGACGCATCCGCATCGAGCTGACGGTCGCATCCGGGGAGCTGCGGTTGCGCGTGTCGGACACGGGCCGCGGCTTCAACCCCGCCATCGCCGATGGCAGTTCCGGGCTCGGTCTCGTCAGCATGAAAGAGCGCGTGCGCGCCGTCGGCGGCGAGCTGACGATTCGGTCGGCCGTCGATCAGGGAACGTGCGTCGAGGTGTCGATTCCGCTCCCACAACTCGCGGCCGCGGATGCCACGGTGACCTAACGCCGGCAACCGACGCTTCTGAGCGTTGGGCGAATCGTCAAACGTCGGCACGGTTCGCCATCGCATGCGCCAGTCTGATCTGGTCGAAAGAACCCTGTCCAATGGACTACGGCGATTCAGAGCGGCGTCTGGTCACGTCGCGATCACCGCCGCATGGTGTGTCCAGACGCGCGACTCCCTGTTGCTCACCGTTGAACCGCCCTCCGAGAACGAGACGCAGGCAGGCATCGGCCTCGGTGGCGCCACCGACTGGCTGAGATGATGCGCCGCCGATGGGCCGGGGCCAGTCGAGCATGGTGCATCCCGCTCGAGCAGCCGCTCGATGCCGACACCTCGACGGTCGAGACCTCTCC
>JBPYEE010000556.1:0-3867 GCA_051985095.1 Vicinamibacterales bacterium
GCCGGCCCCGGGGAAATATTCGGGGGCCCACAGATGCTCGACCAGGGCCGCACGATCCTCTTCTCGGTGGCGTCCGGACAGCGCGGCGCCGACCGCTGGGATCAGGGCCAAATCGTCGTTCAGCCCGTCGGCTCCACAGCGCGCACGGTCGTCCTGCGTGGGGGAAGCGAGGGTCGCTATGTGTCGACCGGGCATCTGTTGTACATGACCGGAGACACGTTGATGGCCGTGCCACTCGATCGCGCGCGTCACGTGCAAGGTGGTCCCGTTCCGATTATCGAAGGCGTCCGACGATTCAGGGTCTTGATCGGATCGCCGGCCGCCAGCTTTCAACTCGCCGCCAACGGATCACTGGTGTACATCACGGCGGCAGCAGATGACATTACTTACCAGCCACGATTGCTTGCCCTCGCGACACGCGACGGGAAACTGCAGCGGCTGCCGTTGCCGCCCCAGCCGTACCGTCACCCTCGCGTCTCGCCGGATGGCAGCCGGCTCGCGGTGGAAACCGAGGATGCGAAAGAAGCGACGATCTGGATCTACGATCTCAAGCGCGGAGGATCCGCCCGGCGCCTGACGTTTGAAGGGCGTAATCGTTATCCGGTGTGGACACCAGACGGGCGCCGCATCACGTTCCAGTCGGATCGTGACGGCGACGACGGCATCTTCTGGCAAGTTGCAGACGGCACGGCGCCGGCGGAACGGCTCGCGAAGCCTGACTCCGGAGACCGATATCTCCCCGAAGCATGGAGTCCCGACGGCAAGACCCTGGTGTTTGCGGAGGTCCCACCGTTTGATTCCCGACTTGCCGCGCTGTCGACCGACAACCGTCCGACACGCAGACTGCTGGCCAGAGATCTTCCCGCTCAACACTCGGCGTTCTCACCTGATGGCAAGTGGCTCGCGTACGCGTCGACCGAGATCGGCAATCGACATGAGGTATTCGTCCAGCCGTTTCCGCCGACCGGTGCGAAATATCAGATTTCGACGGAAGGCGCCACGACCCCCGTGTGGGCGCCCGATCAACGGCAACTCTATTACTGGGCGAACCTCACGCGGCAGTTCGTCGCGGCCGATGTGCGGACCGAGTCGACGATCACCGTCGGCGCCAGAGTCGCGTTGCCGATTTCAGCCGTCTTTCAGCCAGGACTGTTGAGCAATACCAATTACGATGTCATGCCCGACGGCACGGGGTTCATCGTCGTCACTCCGACCGATGATGTGTTGCGGGGTCCGAACGGGCCAGGGCCACAGGCGATTGACATCATCCTAAATTGGACCGAGGAGCTGAAGGCGCGCGTGCCGACGAAGTAGCGATATGACCGACTTGTCCGACAACCCCGGCGTGCATTTCCCGCCGCCAGTACTTTACGCGCTTGCCGTGCTGGGGGGCGTTCTCCTGAACCGAGAATGGCCACTAGCGGTCGGCGATCGCTCGCTCGTGACGGTCATCGCGGCGATCCTATGCGTCGGTTCGGTCGCTTTGGCAGTCGCCAGCATCGGTCGATTCCGACGCGCTGGCACAACCGTAATCCCGAGGCGTCCGGCGACTGCGTTCGTGATCTCCGGCCCTTATCGGTTCACGCGCAATCCGATGTACGTGTCGATGGCAGGGCTCACCGGCGGCCTTGGGCTCTTGTTCAACACCTGGTGGCCGGCGCTGTTGCTCGTGCCCGTGCTGACGATCGTGCGCTTTGCCGTCATTTCACGCGAAGAACGGTACCTGCGTCGTCGGTTTGGCGCCGACTACGAGACCTACACCCGCCAGGTGCGCCGCTGGCTCTAAATCATCTGATTCTGGGCCACCCTAATGAGGCGTCGGAGCAGCCCAGTTTTCCGAAGGAATCAGCGGTCGGATTCGGCGGGTTTTTGGGCCAGGAGACGTTGCAGGGTTGACCGAGGGACGCCGAGACGCCGCGCAGCCTCGCGGGCGGGCAAGCGAGCCACCTGTGCGAGGCGTTCTGGATCGACTCGGCGACGTGGTCGACCGAGCCGACCGCCCTGCGTCTTGGCCCGCGCCAGGCCGGCCCTAACGCGTTCGACGATACGGTCCCTCTCGAAGGCCGCGATCGCTGCCAGGACCGCCATCTGGAGCCTCCCAGCAGCCGTGGTGGCGTCGATCCCTTCGTTCAACGAGACGAAGCCCACGCCGAGCGTCTGCAGCTCGTCGAGCAGCGTGATCAGATGCTTCAGGTTCCGGCCAAGCCGATCGAGGCGCCAGCAGACCAGCACGTCGAACCGGCGCCGCCGCGCGTCCGCCACGAGTTGGTCGAGGGCCAGTCGCCGGTCCTTCGCGCCACTTACGCCGCGGTCGACGTACTCCGTCGGCGTCCGAGGTTTCGGAGAAAACGATCATCGACGATATCGAAACGGCCGCACAAAAAAGCGCGTTCGTCATCGTCGACCTGGAAGGCACGGCGAGCATGATGGTCGCCTACGCGGTCAGCCGTGCCGACCTGGTCGTCATTCCGACGCAACGTTCCGAACTCGACGCTGTCGAAGCCGTGAAAGCCCTGCGGCTCATCAAGCAGCAGGAAAAAGCGTTCAATCGCAAAATCCCGTACGGCGGTCCTTTTCACCCGCACAAGCGCCGCGCTAAAGCCGCGCACGCTGCGCAGTATTCAGGAACAGTTCACCAACAACGGCGTGCTCGCGTTCGAGACGCAGATTCACGAGCGCGAAACCTATCGCAGCCTTTTCGCGTTCGGCGGTACGCTGACGTCGCTTAAACCAGCCGACGTTAAGGGCATCGACGGTGGGATCGCCAATGCGCGCGCGTTCGCCGCTGAACTGATTGCGATGGTTCGCAGGGTCGCGCCTGCCCGAGAAATGGAGGTGGCGTAATGGCTGAGCGAGCGAATATTTTCGGCGCCGCCGATCTCGACCTTTCGGATTTCAAACCTGCAGCACCGCCGCCGCAGCCGCCGCGCGAGGCGGTCCGCAAGGTCGCGGAAAAGGCATCGTTCTCCAGCCGCGAGCCTGAAAAAAGCGGCCTGCACGCGAGCCGCGCCTTTACCGCACAGGGCGGAGCGCCCAGTTCACGATCAAAGCAGACCCGGACGTGATTGCGGAGTTCGACGCTATCACCGAGGCGCAGGACTGGGTCCTCGGCGAGACGCTCGAAAAAGCTGTCGCGGCGCTGCGGAAAGAACTGGCGAAGTCAGGCAGGGGAGGGGACTCCTCGTCCTGACCGGCCGCGTTAATCGCCCTTCCACGGCTCGCCGGGAAGCAGCGAAATTAGGCGTGACGAGACCTCGGCCGCCTCGGCCTCCGGCTCCCACTGATATTCAGGTGCCAGCAGCGGGCTGATGTCCGCCAGGAAATCCGGATCGCGCATCTTGAGCGCGAAATTCTCCTCGAACAGCGCACGCGTGATCTTGTGGCCCTCATGTTCCATGTACTTCAGAAACGCGGCGGCGACTCGCTCGGCGTTGGCGGCCTTGAGCGCGGTCGCCATGTCGAACAGATCGCGGCCCGCCTTGCGCTGATAGAGCGCGCGCATTTTGGTACCGAGCAGCTCGTCGAGTTCGTAGGTGTGAATGCTGCACGATCCGGAAAACCACCGCGACTCAACCTGAAACGGCATTTCCTTGAAGCCATAGACCGAGAAATGCTCTCTGGTGTTGGTTTCAACCTTCAGGCGCAGGGGCAGGGGAGGGGCGTCCTCGGACTCGAAGCGGTAGACGAAGGTGACGCGGCCCTCCGTCTGCTTGTAGCGCGGCTTGCCCAGCCACGGATCGAGCACGTCACGAAGCGCGTCCATCATCGGGCCTGCCGCTTCCGCCTTGGTCTGAACGAGGTCAATATCCTCGGAATATCGCGCAGCCGGCAGGTGCAGCTTGTACAGGGCAGTACCGCCGCGAAAGG
>JBPYEE010000557.1:0-6686 GCA_051985095.1 Vicinamibacterales bacterium
GGGTCGATCGCCAGCGTCGCCAGCAAGTCGGCGATCGTCATCGGTCGAGTGATTTCGAACGGATCTCCATTCAAGGTGATCGTCAACAACCGGCCATTCTAGCGCACAACGAGAAGTGAGTATTGTACGATGAAGGACCGCGATGCATGTGCCGTTTGTCGACCTGGTTGCGCAGTACGAGCGACTGCGCCGCGACCTCGATGCGGCCGTCTGCGAGGTCAGCCGTCGCGGTGATTTCGTCCATGGCGCGGCCGTTGGTGCCTTCGAGCAGGAATTCGCGACATTCCTCGGCGTACGCCACGGGGTCGGCGTCGGCTCGGGCGGCGCCGCCCTCGAGCTCGCACTCCGCGCCTTCAACATCGGACCGGGCGACGAAGTGATCACCGCCGCCAACACGTTCATTGCAACCGTGCTCGCAATCGGGGCCGTCGGCGCGACCCCGAAGCTGGTCGACGTCGACCCGGTGACGTATACGATCCATCCAGACCTGGTCGCCGCGGCGGTGACGCCGCGGACCCGGGCGATCGTGCCGGTGCACTTATACGGTCAGGTCGCCGAGATGGATCCGATTCTGGCCACGGCGACCCGGCACAACCTGGTGGTGATCGAGGACGCGGCCCAGGCGCACGGCGCACGCTACGGCGGACGCGCGGCGGGCACGTTCGGACACGCTTCCGCATTCAGCTTCTATCCATCGAAAAATCTTGGGGCCTGGGGCGATGGCGGCATCGTCGTCACCAATGACGAGGCCGTCGCGGCACGGCTGCGACTCCTGCGCAACTACGGGCAGCAGGCGAAGTACTACCACTCGGTCGCCGGCACGAATTCCCGGCTCGACACGCTGCAGGCGGCGATCCTGCGCGTCAAGCTCCCGTACCTCGATCAGTGGAACGTGTTGCGCCGTGCCCACGCCGACCGGTTCCGATCGCGGCTGGGCAGCCATGTTCAGACGCCGCGCGCCGCGCCGAACCGCGATCACGTGTACCACCTCTTCGTGGTCGAAGTGGAACAGCGCGAGCGCGTGCAGGCGCAGTTGCGTGCCTGCGAGATCGGCACGGGGGTCCACTATCCCGTGCCGGCGCACCTGCAGGAGGCCTGCGCATCGCTCGGCTACCGGGCAGGCGACTTCCCGGTGACCGAAGCGGCGGCCGGACGGATCCTGTCACTGCCCATGTATCCGGAGCTGAGCGAATCGCAGATCGACTACACCTGCGCCGCGCTCATCGCCGCCCTCTAATTGTCCGCCCTCGCGACGACGGTCGCGGCGACGCCGCCGCTCGCTTGCCTCGTCCCCTTGATGTCGACCCGGTCGCCGTTGGCGAGTGCGCTGCACGCCGTGTCCTCGAACTGGGTGGTGGCAGTCGTCGTGACCGTGGTCGATGACACCGTGAAGGTGAGCGCCGGACAGGTCCCGGATCGGGCGCTGAGCGTCCCGCTGAGCTCCACGGTCGCACCGTTCTGACCGCCTCCGGGATCGGCGTCATTGCCCGGTGTCTCGGCGCCCTGTCGCGCCTCGACCCGCGTCGCGGCGATCGTGGTCCCCGCCATCGTGCCTTGCACGTGAACCCGATCACCGACATGAATACTCGCAAGCGTCACCGGCGTACCGCCCTGCACGATGACCGTCGTCGACATGACTGCGATCGTCGTCCTCGCGACCGTCAACGTGCCGGCGCTTGCTGCCGTGACGACGCCTTCGACCTGGGCATTGTGGCTGGCGTCTTCGACCGTGTCGTCATCCAGGGCAGCCGTTGAGCCGTTCACTCGTACGCTCACCACGACGGTCGAGTGATCCGCCACCGTGCCGAGCGCGAGGCGCGCATCGACACCGGTGCCGGTAAAGTGCAGCTGCACGGCGCCCGCCGGCACGTTGTGCAGTGTGAAATGGGCGGTCGCGTCGACCGTGGTCGTCGCCGACGTCCCGGTGACGCTCACGGTGAGACCGGCGGTCTTCACGCGTTGCTGTGACGCGCCTGCGACGCTGACGACGGTGCCGGAAATCGTCGAGCCAGGGGTCGCCGCCGCTCCAGGGGCCTGCGTGGCCGAGGCCGATGGCGAAGCCGGCGACGCGGCCGAGGGGTTCGCGCACGTTGTGGTCACCGCGACGAACGCGAGCACAAATGCCACGGCTCTCAATCGCATGGACAAGCTCCCGCTATGTAACGTTCACCGCCGCCGTCTCAGCCGGCGACAGGAAACGCACACGCACTTCCATCCCACTCCGGCGCCGACGCGCCCGCTCACGAGCCATGGCGAACCGCGCGGAGGCGGCAGTATTGCCGAGCCGAATCTAAACGACGCGCCTTACGACGACCCCGCGCATTGGGTTAGTACGTCCGACAGCTGGCGGCTTCGAATTCGAGGAGTCCGTTTGGCTCCTCGGCACCTTCCATCCGTGCCGGTGCTCCTCGGCACCGAACACCCGAGACTGCATACATGAAGCCTGGTCGTGGGTCGCCCTTCGTCGCGTTCCACATAACGCCAGAGGGCAATGAGCAAATTGCATGCGAGCGCGACGATGCCAATTCGTCGGAGGCGGCGACTGCCGTGACCGAACTTGCGCTGAAACCATGCGGTCAGTGCGCTGTTCGGCTGGTAACGGACCCAGCTCCAGGCGAGCGGCACCATCACGCGCCGCACGTGCGTATTGCCTGCGTGCGCGATGCCTTGATCGTGCGCCGTTTCGCCGTTTTGATCCGGTGCCGCCACCAAGCCGACCGCTATCCGCAGCCGTGTTGTGCGCAATCAGCTGTTGACGAAACTATTGGATGCGTACTCGCGGTACGCGACGTCGCTGAGGACCCCAGATCCGAAAACCGCCTGTGAACGCATCGGCATTGGAACCGAGCCGCACACCCTTCGGCACCGTGTCCAGCCGTCTCGCATTGCCGCCGCCGACAACCACGTCGTCGGCCTGCAGCGCTGCTTTTAACATCCGGATCACGTCCAGTACGTGACGACGCCACTTCTTGGCGCCGAAGCGCTTCAAACCAGCGGATCCAACGTAGTCCTCATACGAGCGCCCTTTCTTGTACGGGAGGTGGCCAAGCTCCATCGGCTCTAGGACGCCGTCGACAATGAGCGCTGACCCGAGACCGGTGCCGAGACCCAGAAACAACATGCGGCCGCCTGCGTAGCTCCCCAACGCCTGCATGGCCGCGTCGTTGATGACGCGCACCGGCCGACCGAATGCTCGGTGGAAGTCGAATCCGAGCCACCCTCTACCGAGGTGATGCGGCTCGCTCATGGGCCGTCCATGGACAACTGGACCCGGGTATCCGACGGACACCACGTCGAATGGCCAGCCCGCCGTCGCGCGGCGCACCAATCGCACCATCTTCTTCGGCGTTAGCGTCGGACCCGACGGGATTTTGATTGGTTGTCGGTGCCCGGTCGCGAGAACCTTGATGTGCGTCCCGCCGACGTCGACGACCAAAATGCGCATCACAGCAGCCTATTTTGGCGCTCTGCGATTCGTGGACATCGGGAATCATCCCGGTGCCGGGGGCATCCGGCGTCTGCGCATCTGCCGCCACTCGGCCGTCCGTCCGTGCATCCGATGGGTCGACGACGGACCACTGGCCGACCGACCGCCCGTCCAAGACGCTTCGGATCTAGCGGAGAACGTAAGAGGTGGGTTGGGTCGAAGGACATAAGCTCCACTCCGGTGGGCGGACGCGGTTCCAGCACAGTGGGCTCTGCGCACCGGTTACCGACCACGATGAACATTTGCAATCCATCGCGCGAGTCGGACAATCCGAGCCGAACAGATAAGGGACCTGAGGGACGAGTCCTTGTTCAGCGGACAGATCAGCGTCGGAAGTCGCACGTTTGTTCGCAGCTGCGCGTCGGCCATTACGAGCGCCGTTTGCCGTTGGTGCGTGGATTAAGTCGCCGCACGTCGGGCGCGATACCGCTGCCACGTTTGCCGCCTTGAACTGATGGTCATTCCGCACACAAGGTCGTTTGTCGCGCCGCTCAACTCACCGGTCGACGACAGAGAACCGCCGGCGCGGCAGCGGACTTCGCCATTCCGATCGCGGCGGCATCCTCAACGCCTTCTAACCCAAGCGTCAGTTCAATTTGCCACTGCCGCGCGTCGTCAGCGAGCAACGATCACACGCCCTAACGACTCTTGGAGCCCCGGAATGTCGCGCGAAGTGTCCGAATCTGCTGACGGGAACGGTTCCGGTCGGCAATCATGCGATCGCGGGTGGCTTGGACGTAGGCTTCCAGGTCTTCGTGCTTGATCCGATACTCCTCCATGAGCGCCTCGATCCGCGCGAAGCGCTCATTGTCGTTGTCAGCGCGCTTCGTGGCCATGGACGAATACTAGACGACGGATAAGGACGTTCACAAGGGGTCGGATCCACAAACGGCCCAGGGCTTGGTTTCGGAAATGCTGAGTCGTTGATAAAGTCATCGGCTGTGTGAACGACCATCGTGTCGAGCAGTGGGACTGCTTGGTGTGCGCGCGGTGCGCACCTTTCATTACCTGCATCGCACCCGGAAACTTCGGCGCGTGCGTTAGCTCAACACCTCACAGGAGCTTGCTTGACGGCGGGACAGAGTGCGGCGTCCTGAACGTCGTCACCATCGGCGTCGACTCGATCGTGCTGACTTCTTCGCTTTCGAGGTGCTGACGATCGAGCGCCGGCGCTTCCTCTTACCCATCTTCCGCTCTGCTGTCTTCGGCTTCCTGAAATGCCTCGCGATGAAGTCGTGCAACCGCTGATTGTGTTCGATGAGGCGATGCCGAAATTCGTCATGCGCGTCGCGATCGTACGGCTGCGACGCCAGACGCTTATGCTCTGCCTCGAGAACCTCGTGTTCTCGGAGAAGAGTAGCGTATTCCTTAGACTCTCTCACGTTGTCCATGAGCCTCACCGCTCGATCGCCGTCGCGCGCCTGCTGCGTTTTCTTGATCGCCACGACTTGCCGTCTAACCTTCTCGATTTTGTCGTGGTGCCTTTCAAGATCGAAGATCGTGTCCCGTAGCTGGTCCCAATAGACATCATTATGAGCGTGAATGCCCCTCATGAGTCTGCCTACCTCACGGGATGACGTCGCGGACCTCCCGGCTGATTGGCTGTCGGCCAACTCGGCGACGACAGGTCCAGCACCGCGCGACCAAATCGACGATGCCCGGGTTGGTGGCCGGCTGGATGTTGAACGACGCCCAGTTCGCGCACGGCAAGAATCGTGCGGCCGTCGAGAACATGCGATCCGCCGTGCCGAGTGCGGGGCGGCCGGCCTCGCGCCGTACAGCGGCCAATTCATGGCCGGGCATCACGATTTCCATTCCTTGTGTTCGCGTGAACGAAGGCGAAACGACGAATTGCAGCAGCTGCTGAGGAGCGAAGGGACAGACGAGGAGCAGACGCCTCCGGAAATGCGCGACAACGCCGCTAATCTACACGGGTTGAAAAACGCACGCCCACGAGCACGACGCGACCGTCCCGGCGCCTGAATGCATTCCGTCCGGGTGAGCGTCGTAGTCGCCGTTTGCGTGGCGAATCTCTTGCATTCTAGACGCGAGAGGCGGCGCAGGTTTTGGCTGAGTTCTCCGATGTGCTCGTTGCCGATGGCGTACGGTATCACGCTCATGCGTGCGGCGCGCCAATGACGGACGGCAAGTGGCAAGGCCGGTTGGAATTTGTACCCGTCGTTCGCGGACAAGCGATTCGCTCTCCGCTGGAGACCACTCAGTCCAATCGAAAGGCTGCGCTGTATTGGGCGACGGGACTGACGAAGGCGTACCTTGTGGGTGCGTTGCAGCGCGTATTGAGGCCCTTGATCATTCGTCACGTCGCTCCGCCGCATCAACCGGAATTTGACGAACCCGTTCCAATCATACGAACGGCTTCGAAGAAGTCCACTCCCGGCGCCGTGCTCGATCCGTTTACGGTCTACAACAAGAACGGGAAGGCATTCTACGCAGCAACTCGCCTCGCTTGCCGCGTGGCATCTTGTCAACATCATGCAGCCCTACCAGTTGAGCAAGGAACCGCCCGCCGTGCTGAATCGCCGCCAGCTGCGGCACTGATCGACCGCATCGCAGCCGGTATTCGATCCGAGACTCGGGCGGTGCGTCACGTTGAGGCGCTGAGCTATGGGGGGAATTGACATGAAGAAGCTCATTCTGGACGTACCCACGTTTGGCTTCATCGTGATGACGCGAGCCATGCTCGGCGTCGGGATTGGGTTGTTGTTGTCTGAGCGACTGCCTGCTGAGCGACGGCGCGCCGTTGCTCTGACGCTCATTGCAGTTGGTGCCGCGACCACGATCCCGGCTGCGATGGCAGCGTTCGGCCGCGAAGAACGGCAGTCACTCACCGCGTGACGACGTTCCAATCAACCTGACGGCGAGTTTCTGCGCCGAACCGGCGTTGGAGTTCCGACTGGGTCGAGCGCTCAACGAGGAGGTCGGCCAGCTATTTGATGCGTTCCAAGATCAGGCTTTGGATCCTGGCGGCGTTCAACACGACCGTGTCGGAAGGCCGGGCCTCGTTCATGGCCGCGGGAGAGAGACAAAACCGGCATCGTCTCAATCGACCGAACGTTCCTCTAAGGTGAAACGGTTCGTTTGCCCGTTCGTTAAGAATCATGCAGCTTTTACCTCGACCACGAAGCCAAGGTCGCGAAGACGCTGAATGAGCCGCTTGGTGACCTGTTCTTTGTCGCGT
>JBPYEE010000558.1:0-4351 GCA_051985095.1 Vicinamibacterales bacterium
CGGCGTCGGGTTGTCGCCGTGCCCGATGCTAACCGTGCTCGGTGCCGTCAACGCGGACGGCACACCGGGGAAGCTCCAGTAATCATCGTGGTAACCGTGCATGATGCGGTGATTCGGCGTCACGTTATACGTGAATTTGTAGAAGACACGGCGCGACGTCGACTCGGCCGGGTAATTCGGGTCCGTGCCGGGCTGCGAATCGAAGTCGTTCTGATACTGGAACGAGCCAAAGAACCAGAACTTATCCCGCACGAACGGACCTGAGAGTTGCCAGGTCGTGTCTTTCCAGTCAGCGCGGTGATAGGGCAGGCCGCCGGACGGGCAATTGGCGACGCCAAGACACTCCTGGGCCGCGGTGGTATTGCGGCCGGTTAATCCCTGATTGAGGATGTAGTAGCTACCGTCGCCGTGAAACTGGTTGCCGCCCTGGCGCGTCACCACGTTGAACACGGCGCCGACGGCATCGCCGTACTCGGCGGAGGCGCCGAGCTGCATCACCTCAATCTCCTGAATCGCATCCTCGTTGGGCCAGGGCCAGGCGGTGCCGCTGATCGGCGACGAGAGGTCGGTGCCGTCGATTGCGTACACGTTGTCATTAATGCTGCTGCCGAGCGACGTGGCCGACGTGCTCGACCCGAGAGTCGAGGTCGCCGAGACACCCGGCGCCGAGTTCACCAGGTCGAAAAATGAGAATCGGCGGACTGGCGCTTCAAGCACCCATTCGTGGTTGTAGTTGGTGCTGACCGTCGTCGACGCCAGATTGACGACCGGCGAGTCGCCGGTAACCGTCACGGTCTCGCTCACGCTGCTCAATTTGAGTTGGACGGTCAAATCGATGACCGCGCCGACGCCAACAGGAATCCGTTCGCGCCGCAAGGTCGTGAACCCCTGCAGAGCGAACTCGAGATCGTAATCACCGGGTGGCAAGGCCGGGAACCGGTAGGCACCGGTCTCAGACGTGACGGCGCTCGGCGCGCCGGCAATCGCAACGCCGCGGATTGTGACGGTCACGCCCGGCAAAACCGCGCCGGACTCGTCGGTCACTGACCCGACGATTTCACCTGTCGTTCGTTGTGCGCGCGCTGGAGCGGCCATGGCGATCAGCACCAGCGGCAAAAGGCAGATCCGGCTTACGTGTCGCGGCATCCGATTTCCCTCCCTCGAAACATGCCTTCAAAGACAACTCTCGACCTTGGGAATGTAGGACGACGGCAGACATGACCAAGCTTAGATGAAAAATAGAATCCCGCGCACTCTACGCCTGCGCCCTACCCGTGTCAAGCGAGTCCGGCGGCGCTTGAAATAACCTCTTAAGTTCTGACCTGTCGGTGGCGAATTCCCAATTGCGCAATGCAAACGTCGCTGACAGAGCTCGCGTTTGGGGCCGAGTCGCCGCGAATCCGTATGCCCGCCAGGTACGCACGGAGTCATCAACCGGTCGCATTCAATTGGTCAACACGGCGCGACTTTCGGCAGTTGCCCGCGTGCATCCGTCGCACACGGGTTATGCCGCCATCGGCGTCTGATACAACCCACGACAGTGCCGCTGCCAGCGATAGCAACTAACATTCGCGCATCCGCAGCCCGGGTCCGTGCTCGGTTCCGGCGTGCGCCCGTTCAGCCCCGCATGCGTGCGATGACCGTTATAGTACCGTTGGAAATCACGGAGCTTTTGGACGACCGACAATGGCGTTAATTACGGAGCACAGGACGCGCGGCTGGGCCGTGCTTCCTACACGTGATATTTCGGGAGTTTCTCCATCGCAAGACGTTCTTCGCGGTTCAGATCGTTCACGACTTTCCACTCGTTGTCGATGACCATCGTCGGCCGCTCGGTCGTGCTGTACGCCGGCCAGTGCGGGATGCCGGCGTGATTCGGACTGCCCGTGCGGGCGAACGCCACCCAGGTCGCGCTGGCCTGGTCCGCAAGCGGCTGGATTTCTGGCCCCGTTCCAACCATCTCCGGAGCGTGCCAGACGTTGTTGAACACGAACGGCAGCTCGACGCAGTGGGGCGAGAGGAAGAGGCCGTCCCGGACCGGGGTTCTCCAGTTGATCTGCCAGAGGTAGACGGGAGCCTTCCCTTGAGCCGCCTTGTGTTCCGCCTGTCTGATCGCGACGAGCGGCATCGACGTGATGATGAAGTAGATCTCCGCGGGAGTCGCGCGCGGCCGCCTCTGCCGGAAGAGCTCGATGATCCGATCCGCGTCTTGGCCGAGAGAGGTCGCCGCGCTCAAACGCTTGTGCATCTCGGCTTCGTCCATCTCAACGAGATCGGCGGCGTTGTACGTGCCTTCCGTTTCGGTCGTCCCGATCATCACGGGCACGTCCGGTGCGAGGTCCGGCGCGCCCGGCTCGAACGGCAGGTGAGAAATAATGTTGCCATCGATCACCGGTGTGAAGTTGATGCGCGCGCCCACGCTCGCAGCCAGGAGCTTCTCCGGTGGCAACTGTTGCAGCTCGTCTACCTGGGACGGCTTCAATCCCAGGTTGGCCAGCACCTTCTCGGTCTTTTGCTGGGCCTGCGCTTTGGGAATGGCCGTGTATTGCGATCCGCTCTGGATGCTCGCGCGATGGAATAGGCTTTTCGCCGCGGGCATAGCCATGAGCGTGGCAACCTTGCCGCCTCCGCCCGACTGGCCGAAGATCATTACGTTGCCGGGATCGCCGCCGAAGTTCGCGATGTTGTCGCGAACCCATTGAAGCGCGAGCACGAGGTCCAACTGCGCGGCATTTCCTGACCCCGCGTATTTCGTGCCACCGATCTCGTCCAGATAGAGGTAGCCGAAGACGTTGAGGCGGTGATTGATGTTCACGACGGTTACGTTGGCGAAGCGGGCTAGGTTGGTGCCGTCGGTGAAAAGTGTCGTGCCCGAGCTGTAGTCGAACACGCCGCCGTGAAGGTACACCAACACCGGCCGTCGTCCGGCCCCGGTCACCGGGGTGAACACGTTCAGCGCAAGGCAGTCCTCGCCGATCCGCGGGTTTGCGCGCATGCCCGCGCCGATGATCGTCGCGGTGACGGGAATCTGCATCGCGCTGTGCGGATTCTGGTAACAGTCGCGGATGCCGGCCCACGGTTCCGGCTTGCCAGGCGGCAGAAAACGGTTGCGGCCCGAAGTGGGCGCGCCATACGGAATGCCTCGAAACACGCGCACGCCGTTGTTGACGATTCCGCGCACCTTACCCGACGTGGTGTCGACGACCGGGCTCGCGGGCCCAGTCGTCAGCGACGCTGAAAGCGACGGCCATATGGCGGGGAGCGCGCCGCTTGCGAGCGAGGCTCGCAAAAGACCCCGGCGAGTGATTCTTCCCTGCATGGAACGGCTCATGCTCGAGGCTCCTTTCCGACGTCGGTAACTTCCTCGGACTTTAGGCCGCGTTTGGCCAGGTCGATGGCCCGCCGGAACTCATGGTGATCGAGATACAACTTTGACAGGAAGAAAATAACCTTCCGCGAAATGAGGGTTGCTCTTGATCGACGCTTCGTACGGCTTGGACCTGTGCGTCGTGGTCGCCGAGTCGTTCGTACGATTCCCAGAGATTAAACTGCGCCATGTAGCTGTTTGGATGCTGATCGATCTCCAACCGATACTCGGCGATGGCGCCGTTGATATGCCGCGCTGTTCCGCGGCAATCGCGAGATTGGAATGCACCAGCGGCAAGTCGGACCGTTGCGCCAACGCAGCGCGGATTTCTTGCGCGCCGGCTCCGACCTGGCCCTGTTTCAACCGAAGCGCCCCAACGTCTTGTGTGCAGCCGCCAGGTGCGAATCTTGGTGAAGCACCGCCTCGAGTTCGCGTTCCGCTTCCGGAAGTCTTCCGACATCGAGCAGCAACTGCGCCAGCTCCTGACATGCCTGCACGTCGTTGCGATCAATACTAAGCAAGCGTTCGTAGCCGGCGATGTAGCGTCGCACCACCCCGTCGGCGACGCGACACGGATCAACGACGCACGGCGGTCGCTTTCGACAGCCGCTGGCGCTGGCGGCAACATTGATTATTTCTCCTGTGGCCGCGCCCCGAAACCGATCGTCTTGAGCGCGGCCGTCTCGGGCGCGAGATCGGTCACACCGGCGGGAAGTTTGTTGGCGGCCAGGAGGTACGCCACGAGCTCAGCGCTCTGCTGAGGGCTGAGCCTGCCGGGCGCATCTTGCGGCATCGACGTGCGGATGCGATCGAAGAGGTCGGCCACAGAGCTTCCGTCGTGGCTCTTCATGAATTCGGCGCCGGCGAGCGGCGGCGCGACGTCGCCGGCGGAGTCACCGCCCATCAGATCCGCCCCGTGACAGGTCGAGCACTGATCGGCATACGTTTTCTTGCCGCGCAGCGCCTGCGCGTCCGTGTACACCC
>JBPYEE010000559.1:0-6250 GCA_051985095.1 Vicinamibacterales bacterium
GCCGTTCCGCTCCGGATCGAGCTCATCATCGTCGACGACAGATCGTCCACCGGCTCGGGAGACATCCTCGATGCCTTGCAGCCGCGAGTCCGGATTCAAGCTGGTCCTTCAGGCCGATGCCGGGCACGGGTTCGGCGTTGCGCCGCGGGTGTCAGGAGGTGGCCGGCGACATCATCGTGATCCAGGACGCGGATCCCGAATACGCGCCGGACGAAGTTCCACAGCTCGTGGAGTCGATCACTCAAGGAAAAAGGGACGTCGTCTACGGATTGCGGTTCTTGCGTCGGCAGCGCGCCTTCATGTTCGCGCCGCGCGTCGGGACCAAGTTCCTGACGTTTGGGACCAGCCTTCTCTGCGAATTGATGTCGACGGATATGGCGACGTGCGACAACGCGAGGCGAGTGGCCGTCGGTCGGTCTAGGCGGTTGAAATCGAACCCATTCGGCGTCGAACCGGAGCCGACGGCGAACATCTTCAAGCGGGGGTTCCGCCTCAAGGAGAGTCCGATCAGGGATACATTCTGCGGCTATGAACAGGGCGACAAAATCACCTGGCGAGCTGGGGTTACGGCCTTGCAGGTGCTGCTCAAATACCGGTTGGTCGAATGAAGATCGCACTGCTCCAAATCAACCCGACCGTCGGCGACCTGAGGGGCAACTCGCAGCTGATTCTGGACGCGCTGGTCGAAGCGCACCGGCTGCGCGCCGACCTGGCCGTCTCGCCCGAACTGGCGCTCGTCGGATACTTGCCGCGCGATCTGCTCCTGGACGTGGGGTTTGTGGAGGCCAGCTGGCGGATACTCACCGACCTCGCGGTCAAGGCGGCGTCTCTACCGCCGGTGCTCGTCGGCCTCCCCGAGCCCAACGCGTCCGACGAGGGGCGGCCGCTTTACAACACGGCCGCGTTGCTCAGCGGCGGCGTCGTCGGAAGCCGCTTCCGCAAGGCGCTGCTGCCAACCTACGACGTTTTCGACGAAGACCGCTACTTCGAACCCTTTCATGGGCCGCAAATCCTCGAAATCGGGGGCCGGCGTCTCGGCATCAGCATCTGCGAGGATATTTGGAACGATCGGGACTTCTGGAAGCGGCGCCGCTATCATCACGATCCGATTGACGAGGCGGCGCGCGTCGGCGCCACAGCCATCATCAACTTGTCGGCGTCGCCCTTCACTGTCGGGAAACATTCGCGGCGGGAAGAGATGCTCGGCGCGATGGCGCGAAAGCATCACATCCCGGTCTTGTACGTCAATCAGTTCGGCGGGAACGACGACCTGATCTTCGACGGCCGCAGCTGCGCGTTTGATGCTCAAGGCGCACCAGCGGCGCGCGGGCGCTCATTCGATCGCGATGTCGTCATCTGCGATCTCGACGCGCTGAGACCAATCGCGCCGGCGACCGATGTCGGCCACGAATCTGAGATCTGGCACGCGCTCGTGCTCGGCACGCGTGACTACGTCCGCAAGTGCGGCTTTACCGACGTCGTGCTCGGCCTGTCGGGCGGCATCGATTCGGCATTAACTGCGGCGATCGCCGCCGCCGCGGTCGGGCCTGATCGCGTGCTCGGCGCCCTTATGCCATCGCCGTACTCCACCGATGGCAGCGTCGTTGACGCTCGCAAGCTGGCGGACAACCTCGGCATCAGGACGATCACGCTGCCGATTGAGGTGGCCATGCAGGCGTTCGACTCGATCCTGTCTGCCGCTTCCGCCGGTTCGCCGTGCGGCGTCACGGAGGAAAATATCCAGGCGCGCATTCGCGGTACCTTGCTCATGGCGCTGTCGAACCACCGCGGCGCGTTGTTACTGACGACGGGGAACAAGTCGGAGCTGTCGGTTGGGTACTGCACCCTCTATGGCGACATGAACGGCGGACTGGCGGTGATTGCAGACGTGCCAAAGACGATGGTGTATCGCGTGGCCCGATGGATAAACGAATCCGCCGGCCGTGCCGTCATTCCCGAATCCAGTCTGACGAAGGCACCATCGGCGGAACTCCGGCCCAATCAAACCGATCAGGACTCGCTGCCTCCCTACGACGTCCTTGACGAGATTCTCAAACGGCACATCGAACAACATCGACCGGTACCTGCGATCATCGCCGAAGGGTTCGATCCTGCCACGGTCGAGCGGGTGCTGCACCTCGTACGCGTCGCTGAATTCAAGCGGAAACAGGCGGCGCCAGGATTGAAAGTCACCGATCGCGCGTTCGGTACCGGTTGGCGCATGCCGATTGCGGCAAAGCGCACGGAGCCGAGCTAGGGGAGATCGGCCGGCTCCTGATCTTTAGCGGCGGCGGGAAAGATGCCGCCTTTCTCCCGCACGGCTGGTGTGAGGTCGCGCCACCGCCGGTGCATCCAAAGCCACAGGTGCGGATCGCGGCGGACGTACATTTCGAGGACGTCGGTGCAGCGCTGCGTAAAGTCGCGGACCGCATCGGGCACGCCCACCCGGGGAGGATCGATCGGATGCTCGTAGATCAGCCGGTAGTGGCCGCGTCCGAGCGGCAGCGCGAACACGGGCACCACCGGCGCCCCGGTGCGGAGCGCCAGGGCCGCGATCGCCGACGTCGTCGCCGCCGGGCGCTCGAAGAAGTCGACGTAGATCGCGTCGCGGCTCATAATGTGCTGATCGATCAGCACCGCTACGCCGTGCCCTCCCTGCAGCATTCGCAAGATCCGGCGCAGCGCGCCCTTGCGGTAGATGACCGTATTGCCGGTTCGCTGGCGGATGTCCTCGAGCAATCGGTTGAGCAGCGGATTATCGAGGGCCCGGCCCACGACCCCGACCGGCTCGATCCGCAGCGCGTGCACGAGCGCCTGCAGCTCCCAGAATCCAAAGTGACCCGTGACGAAGAGGACGCCTCTGCGGTGTTCGTAGGCCGCCCGCGCGCGCTCCTCGCCATCAATCTGCACACGGGTCAACATTTCGGCAGGCGCCAGCGTCGCGAACTTCAGTAGCTCGACCATCAGCCGGCCGAAGTGCACGAACGCCCGTCGCGCAATCCCTCGCCGTTCAGCCCGCGACCGCTGCGGAAATGCCGCCGTCAGATTCTGCAGGGCGATCCGGCGATGGGCGCCGTCGACCGCGTAAAACGCGAAGCCGAGCGCCGTGCCGCACGCGCGCACCACGGGATCGGGTAGCACGGAAATGAAACGGAGGAGCATCGCGACAGCCGCGTACTCGAGGCGGTGTCTCACAAGCACTCGGGAGGGGCGGGGACCGCGATTCCGGTCCGGTCCATCAGCCAGTTGCGGAACCGGTCGGGCGGCTCGACGGCAAAAATCAGTGGCACTGACGCAATGGGCAACGTGCCGAGGTCGCATGCCGCCAATCGGACTGCATCTTTTTCGGTGGTCAAAATGATTGCGCTTCGAGCGGCCTGCGCCGCGGTCGCAATACGCTTGACGTCGCGGGCGTCGAACGGATGGTGATCGCGGAAGGTCATTACGCCGGCGATCTGCCAGCCGGCGCCGGCTACATCGGCTTCAAATCGATCCGGCCGCGCGATCCCGGTGACGACGAAGACGCGTGATTCGGGCGGGACCACGACCGAATCGCGCGCGCCGGCGACCATGCGCGGCGCGCCAATCGTCCGGGTCACCCGAAACACCGTCGGCACGTTCAGGGCGCGGCGAATCCGTTCTGCTGCCGAGTCGTACGAGGCGGTCACCAGGACCGCATCCGCAACCGACGCCGCAGACAGCCGCTCCCGCAGGCGGCCGGCTGGCAGCGGCCGATCCGTCAAGTCGTCGTCGGATGCAAGGAGCAGATCGACGTCCCGGGCCAGCTCGAAATGCTGAAATCCATCGTCCAGGATATGGACGGTGGCGTTCAGGGTGCGTTCGGCGAGCCGTCCCGACAGATATCGGTTGGCCCCCACCACCACCACCGCGCCGGGCAGAGCGCGCGCGAGCATCAGCGGCTCGTCGCCCGACACGTCGAGCGAGGCGCGGACAAGGGCGCCGTCGGAGACCACCGTCACCCCGTCCTGTGGCCGCCGGCGGGCGTAGCCACGCGTCAGAATCGCCGGACGCTGGCCGCGTTCGAGCAAGACCTGCGCAATGTATTCGACCATCGGCGTCTTGCCGCTGCCGCCGACGCGCAGGTTTCCCACGCTGATCACCGGCCGCTCCAGATGATGGCACCGCCGGGGGTTGCGCGCGTACCAGCCGCGCCGCCACGCTGCCGCCGCACCGTAGATCGCACTGAGCGTGCTGATCAATGCACCAGGTGGAAAGGCCGCACGGTCGCGCGGCCGCGCACCTCGTCCGGGGGCAGAAGATCGGAAATCACTGCAAGCGTCTTGGTCTTTGCGCCGCGGTTCGCTTCGACCAGCGCCCGCGCCGCCGCGCCGAGCCGCGCGCGACGAACGGGATCGCCGACGAGCCTCAGCAGGACCTGCTCGAGCTCACGATCCGACTGAACCTGCAGCGCGGCACCGTTTGTCAGAAACGTGTCGGCGATCTCTTTGAAATTCTGCATGTGCGCGCCAAACACAATCGGCTTCCCGAACACCGCCGGCTCCAGAATATTGTGGCCGCCCTGGTCCACGAGACTGCCGCCGACGAACACCGCCGTGGCGAGCTGATAGAGCTGGGCGAGCTCGCCGATCGTATCGAGGACGACGACGTCGGCACGAGGCTCTGCGTCGATCGGCAGGTCCGTCCGCCGCATGGTGACGAAACCGGCATCGCGCGCAAGCCGATCCACTTCGCCAAATCGCTCGGGATGTCGAGGCGCAAGGATGCACAACGCGCTCGGCATGATCGCCTTCACGCGCGAGAAGGCGCGCAGCACCGCGGCCTCTTCGCCTCTCAGTGTGCTGCCGGCGACCACAACCGTGCGGTTTGGTGAAATCCGAAAGAACCGCAGGACCCGCTCGCGGGGTTTTCCACGGGCCGCTGCCGCTGGCAGCTCCAGCGAATCGAATTTAAGGCTGCCCGTAACGGTGACCCGGGACGGCAGCGCTCCGAGGTCGATCAGCCGCCGGGCCGATTCGTCGCTCTGCATGCAGAATCGATCAACATCCCCGAGCACGCGCGAGAAGAACGGGCGAATCAATCGATACCGCGGGTACGAGCGCGACGAGATCCGTCCGTTGATCACGATGGTTCTGATGTCGCGTTTGCGGCACAGCCGTAACAGGTTCGGCCAGATCTCGGTCTCCATCATGATGAACAGCCGCGGCTTGACAAGCGTCAGCGTGCGCATCGCCGACGTCGTCCAATCGAACGGGAAATAGAACACCCCATCGACGTGCGCCAGGCTGCGCTGCGCGACCTGTTGCCCCGCAATCGTCGTCGTCGACAAAAACAACCGGAGGCGCGGATATCGCGCCTTGAGATCGGCGGCCAGCGCACGCGCTGTCAGGACTTCGCCGACGGAAACGGCGTGAATCCAAATCGATTCGTCGCCATCGATGTTGAACGAGATCGGGAGGAAGCCGAGGCGCTCGCGCACGCTGCCGATGTACTTCTTGTACCGGATCGCCTGATACACGAAGTACGGAGACGCGGCCATGAAGCCGATGAGACTGAGAAGACTATACGCGAGGTACATCATGGGCGTGGAGCACAGGGTGGCTCCAGAGCGTCCATATTGTAGAATGAAACGTTTGTCCGGGAGGCGACGTCATGGCCGTCAGAGTAGGCATTAATGGCTTCGGGCGTATCGGCCGGAACATCATGCGCGCGGCATTGGGCGACTCAAGTATCGATTTCGTTGCCGTCAACGATATTACGAGCGCGCACACGCTTGCGCATCTTCTCAAGTACGACTCCGTGCTCGGCAACCTCCACGCTAAAGTGGAAGGGCGTCAGGACGCGATTTCGGTCGACGGCGATCAGTTCAAGGTGCTCGCCCAGCGCGATCCTGCTCAGTTGCCGTGGCGCGACCTCGGCGTCGACGTCGTCTTCGAATCGACCGGCCTCTTCACCGACCGCGACGCGGCCGCCAAGCATCTGGCGGCCGGCGCGAAGAGGGTCGTGATCACGGCGCCGGCGAAGAAACCCGATGTGACGATCGTGCTCGGCGTGAACGAAGACAAATACGATCCAGCGAAGCATCAGATCATCTCGAATGCCTCCTGCACGACCAACTGCCTTGCACCACTGGCAAAAGTGCTGCATCAGAGCTTCGGGATCAAGAGCGGGTGGATGACGACCATCCATTCATACACCAACGATCAGCAGTTGCTCGACCTGCCGCACAAAGATCTGCGTCGAGCGCGCGCGGCAGCGCTGTCCATGATTC
>JBPYEE010000560.1:0-4205 GCA_051985095.1 Vicinamibacterales bacterium
TTGTCCTTGTTGATCTGGTCGAGCGGTGAATACCGGGTGCTCGCCAGCTCGCCGCCGTAGGTCCACCACTCTCCAAGCTTCGGCTTCACCTGTCCGTGGACCGCCGCCGTGAACCCGAGGGCAACCACGAGCGCCGTCGTCAGACGAATCATGCGCATATAGATAAGATCCTCAGAGGTTTGGGCGTAATCATATCCCGTTTCGCACCCGCGCCGACCGGGTTCCTCCACTTCGGCCACGTGGTCAATGCGATGTTCGTGTGGGCCATCGCCGACCGGGTCGTGCTGCGCATCGAGGACCACGATCGGCAGCGGAGCCGCCCGGAATACGAGGCGGCAATTATTGAAGACCTGGCATGGCTTGGTTTCCAGTGGGACGGCACGATCACCCGGCAGAGCGGACGAAGCGACCTCTACGGCGACGCGCTGGACCGCCTCCGCGCGCAAGGCCTGGTTTACGCCTGCACGTGCCGCCGCGCCCAGCCGTACCGGGGCACCTGTCGCAAGCGCGGGGTCGTGGAGCGGCCGGATGTCAGCCTGCGGGTGCGTCTCGACCCGTCGGTCGAACGCTTCGTCGACCTTCGGCACGGGCCGCAGGCGCAGCGGCCGTTCGAACAATGCGGTGACGTGCTGGTCCGCGACCGCGCCGGAAACTGGAGTTATCAGTTTGCCGCGACCGTCGACGACCTGGCCCAGGGGATTACCCACGTCATCCGCGGCGACGACCTGCTGGACTCGACGGGGCGGCAGCTGCAGCTGGCGCGCCTGCTGGGACGCGAGACGCCGCCGGTGTTTCTGCACCACCCCCTGATCATGAAATCGGCGACGCAGAAACTGAGCAAATCGAACGGCGATACGGGCGTGCGCGATCTGCGCGCGCGTGGATGGAGCGCTGCACGCGTCATCGGTCGGGCCGCGTTTCTCGCAGGGCTGACGCGGGACGACAGCCCCGTCCGCGCCGATCAAGTTTCGTCTATCATCACCGGATGACGACCCGGCTGTTCGTGGTTCTTGTGGCCGCGTGGGGCGCATGGAGTGCCGCCCCGTCGGCCGAGCGCGCTCTCGAAGCGCCGCGCGCGTCCCAGGCGACCGTGACGCCCCATGCCGAGTGCTCGCATCTGGTGATGCTGAAGCTGCCGGACGTGACGGTGTCCGAAGCGACGACCGTCGCGGCGACGACCTCCGGCCCCGTTCGCGTGGCGCACTGCCGCGTGTCGGGCGTCATTGGCACGGAGATCCGGTTTCAGCTGCTCCTGCCCGAGGAGTGGAACCACAAGCTGATGATGGGTGGCGGCGGCGGGTTCGTCGGGACCGTCGACAACCAGGCCCGGACGTCCGTCAATGCGGGGTACGCGACGGTCGGGACCGACACCGGTCACCAGGGCGCGGTGACCGACGCCGGCTGGGCGCTCGATCACGTCGAACGGCAGCTCAACTTTGGATACCTCGCCGTCCACCGGACCGCTGCAGTGGCGAAGACGATTGTGCGCAGCTACTACGGCGCCAACGAGACGCGCAATTACTTCTCCGGCTGCTCGAACGGCGGCCGTCAGGCCCTCATGGAGGCGCAGCGCTATCCCGACGATTTCGACGCGATCGTCGCCGGAGCGCCCGCGTACGACTTTGTGGGACTGGCCGCGCAGTTCATCAAGGACGCGCAGGCGGCGTTTCCTGATTCGAAATCGCTCACGCCGGTGTTCACGCCGGCGACGATGAAGTCGATCGAGACGCAGATTCTCGACCGGTGCGATGCGCTCGACGGTGTCAAAGACGGGGTCATGGAGGATCCGCGCCGCTGCACGGTCGACGTGTCAACGCTCGCCGGGTTGACCGATGCCCAACGCACGGCGCTCCGCACGATTTACGGCGCGACCGCCGCGAAGGGCGCCGTGATCTACTCGGCGCAGCCATTCGGCAGTGAAGGGGAAGCCGCCGGCTGGCCGGCGTGGATCACCGGCGGCGGCCCCGCGTCGCCGCAGGGCCCCAGCCTCCGCTTTGCGTTCGGGACGCAGTTCTTCAAGTACTTCGTCTTCGGTGATCCGAACTGGGAGTACGTGCGCTACGACGTCGCCAACGCGCGGCACGACGCGAGGCTCGTCGGCACATTCCTCAACGCCACCAATCCCAACCTCGACGCGTTCAAGGCGAAGGGGCGCAAACTCATCCTGTGGCACGGCTGGTCGGATCCGGCGCTGACTGCGCTGGCGAGCGTCGCCTACTACGAGCAGGTGAAGGCGCGCGATTCGGCGGTCGACGATTACTTCCGAATGTTCATGATGCCCGGCGTGCTCCACTGCGGCGGCGGCCCGGGTCCGGACACGGTCGATTGGGCCTCGGCGATCGATGCGTGGGCGGAGGGCCATCAGGCGCCCGATCGCGTTGTCGCACGGAAGCTGGCGAACGGCGCGACGACGCGTACACGACCTCTGTGCCGCTATCCGCAGCATGCGGTGTATCGCGGCACCGGCAGCACGGACGACGAGGCGAGCTTCGTCTGCCGATGATGTATCTGTTCTGGCAGATCGTGATCGGCATCGTGGCCGGCTGGCTGGCCGGGAAGATCATGCGCGGCCGGGGCTACGGGCTCCTGCTCGACCTCGTCCTCGGGATCGTCGGATCGCTGCTCGGCGGGTTCGTCTTTGGCATCCTCGGGCTGTACGCCACCGGCCTGGTCGGCCGGCTGGTCGTCGCAACAGCCGGCGCCGTGCTGCTGGTGTACGTCGCTCGCCACCTGTCGTGAACCTGATCGTCACCGGCGGCAGCCGCGGCATCGGCGCAGAGACCGCGAAGCTCGCCGCCGCGCGGGGATATGCCGTCTGCGTGAATTACCGCCAGCAGCGCGCCGCCGCCGAGGCGGTGGTCGCCGCAATCGTGCGACGCGGAGGCCGTGCGATTGCGGTGCAGGCCGATGTGGCCGTCGAGCCTGACGTCTGCCGCCTCTTCGACACGAGCGACCGCGAACTCGGGCCGATTCGCGCCCTTGTCAACAATGCCGGGGTCCTCGAGACGCAGGCGCGCATCGAGGACATCGACGCGGCGCGCCTCGCCCGGGTCTTTGCGACCAACGTCGCCGGCGCCTTCATCTGTGCCCGCGAAGCGGTCAAACGGATGTCGACGAGGCACGGCGGCGCCGGCGGGGCGATCGTCAACGTCTCGTCGCGCGCGGCGGTGCTCGGGTCGCCGGGCGAGTACGTCGACTACGCGGCCTCGAAGGCGGCGCTCGACACGCTGACCGTCGGCCTCGCCCGCGAGGTCGCGGCGGAGGGCATCCGGGTCAACGCGGTTCGCGCCGGCATCATCTACACGGAGATTCACGCCAGCGGCGGCGAGCCCGGCCGAGCCGATCGGCTTGGTCCCACCCTGCCGATGCGGCGCAGCGGGGACGCGATCGAAGTCGCACGCGCGATTCTCTGGCTGTTGTCCGACGAAGCCTCGTATACGACCGGCAGTTTCGTCGACGTGAGCGGCGGGCGATAAACGATCGGGGAGTATAGACTGGACGTGGGATGAAGAAGATCTGCGACACCGTGCTCGACGCGATTGGCGCCACGCCGATGATCCGCATCCACCGAATTACGAGTGGGGTCGTCAAGGGCACCGTGCTCGCGAAGGTCGAAACGTTCAATCCCGGCAATTCGATCAAGGACCGGATGGCGGTGAAGATGATCGAAGACGCCGAACGCGAGGGCCTGCTGAAGCCAGGCGGCACGATCGTCGAAGGGACGTCGGGCAACACCGGCATGGGCCTGGCGATCGTCGCGGTGGTCAAAGGGTACAAGTGCGTTTTCACGACGACCGACAAGCAATCCAAGGAGAAGATCGATGCGCTGAAGGCGTTCGGCGCCGAAGTCATCGTGTGTCCGACCAACGTCGATCCGGAGGATCCCCGGTCGTACTATTCGGTGTCGTCACGCCTCGAAAAAGAGATCCCGAACGCCTGGAAGGCGAATCAATACGACAACCTGTCGAATCTGGCCGCGCACTACGAGCAAACGGGGCCTGAGATCTGGGCGCAGACCGACGGTCGCATCACCCATCTGGTGGTCGGCGTCGGGACGGGCGGCACGGCGTCGGGTGTCGGCCGCTATCTGAAGGAGCAGAATCCGAAGATCAAGGTGTGGGGCATCGATACCTACGGGTCGGTCTTCAAGAAATACAAAGAGACCGGCGTGTTCGACAAGCATGAAATCTATCCGTACATCACCG
>JBPYEE010000561.1:0-9225 GCA_051985095.1 Vicinamibacterales bacterium
GCATCGGCGGCAATCCCCGGCAACGCATCCGGCGCGCGAAAGACGTTGACAACATCGACGTGAACGCCGACGTCCAGCAGACTCCTGCAGCTCTTTTCGCCGAGCACTTCGTCCTCGCGCGGGTTGACCGGAATGACGCGGTACCCATGGCGCTTCAGGTAGTAGCCGACGAAGTAACTCGCGCGCAGCTCGTTCTTCGACAACCCGACGACGGCAATCGTCTTGGACGTATGGAGCACCCGCTGAATCACCAGCGGGTCCTGATAGCACGCCAGATCGAACGTGACGCTCATCGGGATGCGACCTCTTGCGTCGCCGACGCTGCAACGCGCGCGAAGCCCTGCTCGAGGTCCCAGATCAGATCGTCGATCGCTTCGATGCCGACTGACAGCCGGATCGTGCCGGCGCCGACGCCGGCCGCCCGCAGCTCGTCGTCGTTCAGCTGACGGTGCGTCGTGCTGGCCGGGTGGATGATCAGACTCTTGGAGTCGCCGACGTTGGCCAGGTGCGACCAGAGCGTTACGCCGCGAATGAAATCCTGGCCGGCCAGGCGTCCGCCGCGGCAGTCGAACGAGAACACGGCGCCGGCGCCGCGCGGCAGGTACTTGTCCACCAGCGGCCGGTAACGGCTCGTGACGAGACCGGGGTACGTGACGTTCGAGGCGAGCGCATGCGACGCAAGATGTTCGGCGACGGCGGTGGCGTTCTCGACATGACGTGCCATTCGCAGCGACAGCGTTTCGAGCCCCTGCAGGAACAAGAAGGCGTTGAACGGACTCATCGCGGCGCCAAGATCGCGCAGCGTCTCGGCGCGCAGCTTCATGAGATAGCCGTAGGTGCCGAAGGTCTCGTGAAACTGAAGGCCATGATAGGCCGGCGACGGATCGGCGACGACCGGAAAGCGGCCGTTCGACCAGTTGAACTGGCCCGATTCCACGACCACACCACCGATGCTCGTGCCATGCCCGCCGATGAATTTGGTCGCGGAGTGCAGAACGATGTCCGCCCCCCACTCGATGGGCCGACACAGGAATGGTGTCGCGAACGTGTTGTCGACGATGAGCGGCAGCCGGTGGTCGTGGGCAATCGCGGCGATGGTCTCGATGTCGAGGACATTTCCGGCCGGGTTCCCGATCGTCTCGCCATAAAACGCCTTGGTGTTGTCGCGGACGGCCGCTTTCCAGGCGTCCGGCTGATCCGGGTCGACCCACGTCAGGCCCACGTTCATCTTCCGCAACATGTGCTTGAACTGGTTGACGGTGCCGCCGTAGAGCGCTGTCGAGGAGACGACGTGATCGCCGGGCTGCAGCAGCGTGAACAGCGCCGCGGCCTGCGCGGCGATCCCGCTGGCAAACGCCACCGCGCCGGAGCCGCCTTCGAGGTTCGCCATTCGCTCTTCGAACACCGCAACGGTCGGATTCATGATGCGCGAATACGTATTGCCGTATTCCTGCAGGTTGAAATACGCCGCGGCCGACTCCGGGTCTTCGAACACGTAGCTCGTCGTTTGATAGATCGGGACTGCGCGGGCGCCGGTGTTCGGGTCGGGGCGCTGCCCGGCATGCACCTGACGAGTTTCAAATCCAAACTGTCGAGCCTCTTCCATTTCTCTCGCTCCCATACGCCCCTCTAGACCGGCTGACTCGCCAGAAACTGCTGAATCATCGGCGTTTGCCGCGCCTCTTCCAGCAGGAAGCAGTCGTGGCCGTAGGGGGCCACGATCACCTGAAACTCCACCTCCTTGTGCGCCGCCCGCAGCGCGTCGGCGAGCTCCTCCATCCCCGACGGCGGATACAGCCAGTCGGAACTGAACGCGATCAGCAGCGTCCGGGCTGACACGGGGCGGACCGCGTCAACGAGCCGTCCGCGCCCGTACTGCCGGGCGAGATCGAAATAGGTCAGGGCACGGGAGGTGTAGAGATATGTGTTCGCGTCGAACCGTTTGACGAAGCTGGACGCCTGATGCCGCAGGTAGTTTTCGACCTGAAACTCCGGTTCGGTCAGCGTGTAGCGGATGTCGTCGGCGAACTGCAGCCGGCGTCCGAACTTCTCGCGAAGCGACGGCGCCGAGAGATAGGTGATGTGGCCGACCATGCGCGCGACGCCCATCCCGGCATTCGGCGCGCGGCCGGTGCCATAGTAGTGGCCCCCCTGCCAGTCGGGATCGGCCATGATGGCGTTGCGCGCGATCGCGTTCCACGCCACGCCCTGCGGCTGCAGCGCATGCGTGCTCGCGATGACGACAATCGAGTCGACCTGGTCGGGATACAACACCGCCCATTCGAGCGCCTGCATGCCGCCGAGCGATCCGCCTGCGACGGCTGCGAGCCGCGGGAGGCCGAGCTCGTCGAGAAACGCTCGTTCGGTGCGGACCATGTCGGCGACGGTGATCACCGGGAACTCTGATCCGTACGGCGCGCCGGTCGCAGGGTTCGTGGACGATGGCCCCGTCGTCCCGCGACACCCGCCCAACAGATTCGTGCTGACCACGAAGAATCGATTCGTGTCGAAGGCCTTGCCGGGGCCGATCATGCCGTCCCACCACCCGAGGCCGCGGCCCGCGGTCCCGTCGCGATCCTCGGCGCCGAACCCGTCCCGCGTGCTTTCCTCGGAGGGGACCTTCGCATAGCCCGCCGCGTGCGCGTCGCCGCTGAGCGCGTGGCAGACGAGAATGACGTTGTCGCGCGTCGGCGACAGGGTGCCGTATGTTTCGTAGGCGATCCGAACCGGAGACAGCGTGCCGCCGCCGTCGAGCTCTAGCGGGCGGGGCAGATCCAGGAACTGTGTCGCAATCGTGCCGACCGAACCGGGCCCGGTCCTGACTGCTGGCGTGACCATCCGCGCCATCATATCCTCTGTGTCACGGCGCCCGCTCACGACGGTGTATGATGCGGCCCTTTCCCGGTCGGCGCTTTCCATGAAAAGGGGTTCATCATGACGATGGCGACAGTCAACAACGGAGTGAACGTGCAGGCGCTGCTCGATGCGCGGGAGGTGCTGAAGGGCGCGCCGGAGGCGGCGAAGTTCACGTGGCGCGCCTCGTGCCGCTGGCAAAACGGCACGCACAGCCGGACGAGAGTGCACGACTTCTTCGGACTCGGCGAGGAACAGCAGCACAAGACCGAGACGACATTCGAGGCGGACCACCCGGAGATCTTCGCGTCGGAAGATCGTGGCATCACGCCGATCGAATATGTGCTCGTCGGCCTTGCGAGCTGCCTCACGGCGGGCGTCGCCGCCGTCGCGCAGAATCGAGGCATCCAGCTGCGCTCGGTCGAATCGACGCTCGAAGGCAACATGGACATCCGCGGCATCCTCGGCGTCGACAGCGACGTGCGGAACGGCTACGACGACATCAAGATCACCTTCAAGATCGACGCCGACGCGTCGAAGAAGGACATCGAGGCGCTCGTTGCGCAGTCCCAGAAGCGCTCGGCGGTGTACGACGTCATCACGAACCCGGTAAACGTGACGGTGGAAGTGGCCTGAGTTGGCGTCGCGACGCGCCGAGCGAGCGGAGCGATACACATCGAATACCTCACCACTGTCGTGATCGGGGCCGGCCACGCCGGCCTCGCGGCAAGCCGCTGTCTCGCCGAGCAGTCGATCGATCATCTGGTCATCGAGCGCGGCGAAGTGGCCAATTCCTGGCGGCGCGAGCGGTGGGATTCGCTCCGGTTGCTGACACCCAACTGGCTCAGCCGCCTGCCCGGCTATTGCTACGAGGGCGCCGACCCGGACGGCTACATGACGAATCGCGAGGTCATCGGGTTCATCTCGCGATTTGCCGCGGCGTTCGATGCGCCCGTCCGCACGCACACCTCCGTCACGTCGCTGCGGCAATCCGACGACGGATACCAGGTCGCGACGGACCGTGGCGAGATCCGGTGCCGTACCGTGATCGTGGCGACCGGCGCCTGCAACGTGCCGTGCGTCCCGGCGCTGCGCGAGGCCGTGCCGGCAGCCATCCCCTGCTTCACCACCTTCGACTACCGGAATCCGGACACGCTACCCGAGGGCGGCGTCCTGATCGTTGGCGCGTCGGCGACTGGCGTGCAGCTGGCCGAGGAAATCCAGCGCTCCGGCCGGCCGGTGACCCTGTCGGTCGGCGAGCACGTGCGCCTGCCGCGTCTGTACCGTGGGCGCGACGTTCTGTGGTGGATGGAGGCGTCTGGCGTCTGGAGCCAGCGCTATGATCAAATCGACGATCTCACACGCGCCAGACGACTGCCATCGCCGCAGCTTGTCGGGACGCCGGAGCGGGCGACGCTCGATCTCAACGCCCTGAGGGCTCTCGGAGTCGAGATGGTCGGCCGCCTGTCGGCCATCCGCGACGGCCGCGCGCTGTTCTCCGGAGGTCTGCGGAATCACGTCGCGCTGGCGGATCTCAAAATGCACCGTCTGCTCGATACGTTCGACGAGTGGGCGCGCACCCGCGACGGGGATCCTGCCGTCGCTCCCCCCGAGCGCTTCGAGCCGACGCGGACCCCGCCGGCCTCGCGGCTGCGGCTCGACCTGAGAAGTGGCGAAGTGCGGTCAATTGTGTGGGCAACCGGCTTTCGTCCGGACTACAGCTGGCTGCACGTCCCGGTGCTTGATCACAAAGGCAATCTCCAGCACGAGGGCGGCGTCGTCGGCAACAATGGGATCTATGCGCTCGGCCTCCCGGTCCTCCGGCGACGGAACTCGACGTTCATTTGCGGCGCGGGCGACGATGCGCGTGACATCGTCGATCACCTGATCGGATATCTCGCCAGGTACCAGGCGGTGTGAGCGATCGATCGCGGTTCGGCGTCTCCGAGCGAGGCGCTGATACTAGGCGCCTTTGGGCGCCAGCGCGAATGTCCGCCGGCCGCGGAGCCGCCAGAGCCAGTAGAACATCGCGATAAACACCAGCACGACTGGAAGGGCGCGCATCGCGGGAGTCGTAAACGGCTCCGGGAGGATCCTGGCGACACGCGCGCGGATCGAAAAGAAGGAACCGGCGGCGATAAAGAGCGCAAAGCACATGCGCCACAAGTGCCGCGCGAGTCGTGCGCCGCCTCGCGGAATGCCCGACCACATCACGCGCACGTCGCCGGCGGCCGCAAGCCCTGTGATGGTCGCGAGGAAGAACAACATGAAAAATGGCACACCTTCGATGGCGCCGCGGGGACTGGCGAGTGCCTTCAGACCCAGCCCCATCTCGAGTCCCGTCAGCGTCATCGCCACTGCCAACGCGCCCCAATCCAGACGCCGCGTCCAGGTCGACACCGGACGGACCGTGGTCAACGCCGTGAGCACGAAGTAAGCCGACATGAAGCCGCCCAGGGCGTTCGCGTTTGTCAGACTCTGGCGAAGCGCGAGCACGGATCCGCTGATACCCATCGTGAGCATCGCATAGACAAAGAGGAGTCCGCTCCGGCGGTGCAGCGTCGCCCCCTTTGCGGCCACAAGCGCGATACCGCCCAGGATGATCGCCAGCCCGCCGGCGACGATGTGGATCGGTAAGAGCATCCGTACGGCCGTCCGCAATCAATAGACGGAACGCCCCGACGGTGTGTTTCAAGGCCCCACGCCTGAGCGCGGTCGTGGGCGACTCGGAGGGCGCGGGGAGGGGAGTGTGGCAGCTCGGCCGCGCGCGCGGAATACCTCGTGGCCGTCGGCTCGGAACAGGTTTCGAAAGGAATCAGTTGCTGCGGAATGTCAGGTTGCCGGCGCCGAGACTCGCACGCACGCGGTGCGTGCCTGGGCCAGACCACGTGAAATGCTGCAGCAGCCCTGACAGGGATCCGCCGAACGGTTTGGCGTCGATGTCGCCGGCCTTGACCGCTCCATCGACGGTTGCATAGTCGTTCGGATCGCCCACGCTGATCGTCACGTTTCCAGCCGCGCTCTCGACATCCTTGCTCCCGACGATTGACGCGATCGTAAGGTCACCGGCGGCCAGCCGAACCACCAGATCGGTGGCCAGCGGCACCTCGATGACCGCATGGAAGTTGCTGTGCGGCGTGCCGGTCACCGTGAGGATCCCTTTGGTGGCGTCAATCGTGAGGTCGACCTTCGTATCGCCGGTGCGGCCACTCGTCGTGAGGCGAACGTGATCGTCGGCGGCGGCCCGGACCTCATACCCTCCGCCGCTCAGGTGCATTTCGATCGTGCCGCCGGCGCGAAAGGGCTTCTCAACGGAAACGGGCTTGTCGCTGCTGACGTCATCGTTGTTCGGCGTCACGCAGGCAGACGTCGCCACGATGCATGCCAGCAGCAGCGGCGCGAGCGGCCTCATCATGCTCGGATTCTCGCGCGATTGTATGTGAGAACCGCGACCGGTTCGAGGCCAATTGCGCCACGAGCGGCGGGCGACGCCATGGCGGTGCGGCCGTCTGCTCAGAAGTGCGCTCCGGCGCGTCGATCAGTCAGTCGGACGCGCACCCACCCTCCAGCTGCCGGCACTCGGCCAGGGCCAGTCCGGTGCGTTCCTGGAATTCCGGAGGCCGAAGTTCCTTGCGCGAGCAATATCGGATGGACGTTCAGTTCGATTTTCGTCGACGAGGCCCGCCACGAGCAGACCCGGCGCGAGGTCGCCGCCGTCGGTGAGATAGATGTCTTGTCCAGCCCGTGTTTTGAGCATCCGCACGAAGCCGACCGCTGTCGGCTTTGACCAACGGCGGGCCACAAGTCTCGCCGGTCGTGTCCGGGTGGCCGGCCGCGCTTATAGGGGTTGACCGGCGGCGAGACCTCCGTCCGTTCGCCGAGACTCCGCCGGGGCGCTTGCACACAATCGCGCGAACGGTCGCCCGCGTGGGATAGCTGTGCAGTACGATCCGCCGCCTGCTTTCGACCGTGACGGTTCAAGGCGCGGACCTACGTCCGTGGAAGGAGGACGGAAATGCGGATCGCTCAACGCCATCTGGTTTCGCTGATCTCGACGGCGGCGCTCTCCCTGACGCTCGTCACCCTCGACGCTGCCCCTGTCCGTGCTGCATCGCCGTGCGTCAATTTGCAGGGCATGTCGCTCGTGGACGGCACGATCACGTCGGCGACCGACATCACGGCGCCCTACACCACGACGGCGAGCAGCGGGACGGCCATGATTACCGTCTCGGCGCCGTTTCCGTTTTGCCGCGTGACGGCGACGCTGACGCCGACCCCCGATTCCGATATCAACATGGAGATCTGGCTGCCGTCTGCCGCGAATTGGAATGGCAAGTTTCTCGGAGTCGGCAACGGCGCCCTGACCGGCGCGATCTGGCACACCTCCATGGTGCGGCCGCTCCAGGCGGGGTACGCGGTCGCGAACTCCGACTTAGGCCATCCGATCTCGACGGCGAACTGGGCGCTGGGTCATCCAGAGAAAGTCATCGATTACGCCTACCGCGCGGATCACGTCACCGCGGTGGCGAGCAAGGCCATCGTGACCGCGTACTACGGTGCCGGGCCGCGACGATCGTATTTTCATGGCTGTTCAAACGGCGGTCATCAGGCGCTCATGGAGGCTCAGCGCTATCCGGAGGACTACGAAGGGATCATTGCCGGCGCTCCGTGGAACCAGTGGACGCATCAAGATATCGAGTTCATCTGGCGAGCGATCAATTTGCCCAATGTGGCGACCACGAAGCTGCCCATGATCACGAACGCGGTTGTGGCTCAATGTGGCGCACAGGAAAGGGGCGTCCCGGCGGACGGCTACCTGAACGATCCCCGCGACTGTCACTTCGATCCGCACGCGCTGCTCTGTCCGGGCGCCGACGGCCCGACGTGCCTCACGGCCCCGGAAGTGGAAGCCGTCGAAGAGCTGTACGAGGGCCCGAGCAATCCCAATACGCATCAGAGCCTCTTTCCAGGGTTTGAACGCGGCAGCGAGTTTGGATGGGTGGCGTTTGGCGCGTTTGTGAACAATCTGTTTCAAAACATGGTGTTCGAGAACAACCCCACGTGGGATTACCACACCTTCAACTTCACGACCGACGTGTCGTTTCTCGATGCCAAGCTCACCTCGCTCATCGATTCGAATAGTCCCGATCTCGGCGCCTTTCGCGCGCGCGGCGGCAAGCTCCTGATGTGGCAGGGCTGGACCGACACGACGTTGGAGCCGCGCGAGAGTGTCAATTACTACAACAGTGTTGTGGCGGTTACGGGGGGAGGCCTCGATCTCGACAATCTATCGACGGACAGCAGCGACGACGGCCGACTGCGCAGCGGACGCCGCGATGCCCTGGAAGACACCCAGACGTTTTTCCGTCATTTCATGGCGCCCGGCGTCAACCATTGCGGCGGCGGCCTCGGGCCGAATTCCAGCTTTGCATACACGCTGGCCAACACCCCTGGCCCGAACGACGCGGACCACGACATCCTTGCGGCGCTCGACCGCTGGGTCGAGCATCACGTCGCTCCGGATCGATTCATGGCGTCGCATTTCACCAATGGTGTCGCCGACAAGACCCGGCCAGTCTGCGCCTACCCGAAAGTGGCGCAGTATGCGGGAACCGGGGATCCCAACCAGCCATCGAGCTGGAGGTGTACCGACGACTGGGACGACTTCAATCGTGATTTCGCCCGCGAGCTCAGGAACATCCAATCCGACGTCAAGTTGGACGACTTGAGCAATCTGCCGAACGGAGGCTACGTGGACCGCAAGGGCCCTGACAAACAGTAGCGCTCAGCCCGCCAGATTCCGATCGCCGCCACCGTGCCGCGTCCGATCCAGGGGGCAGTACGTTGGCGGCAGCGAATTGTCGACACGGTGATGGACCGGTGGAAGCGTCTTCAGATAGGCAAACAGGGCCTTCAGATCGTCGTCGCTCATGTTTCGGTACACGTGCCACGGCATGATCTGATTGAGAGGACGCGCGACGACCTGTCCCGTCCGCATCGTCTCGATGAAGAGACGCTCGTCGTAGTATGGGATGCCTGACGGATCGGGCGTCAGATTCGCGGACGCGACGGTCCCCCAGAGCCCATCGAGGACGAATCCGCCCGCAAACGGGAGCGCCCTCATGGGAACGCCCTGCGCCTGGGGCGTGTGGCACGCGCCGCAGGCGGCAATCTTCGCGAGGTACGCGCCGCGGCCGATCAGGCCGGATCGATCGGAATCCGGGACCGGCGAGTCGATCGGCCGCGGAAACTGCCGAATCAGAAACTTGATCGGAACGTCGAGGACAGTCGGCGGCAGCCGACGACGCACGGGCGGCAGCCCGCGCAGGAAGACCACGATCGACGCAAGGTCCTCGTCCGACAGGGAACGGT
>JBPYEE010000562.1:0-6347 GCA_051985095.1 Vicinamibacterales bacterium
ATACCGTCTGGCTCCAGCGGTTGTACGTGCTGTTCTTCATCGAAATCGGCAGTCGCCGGGTGGATCTGGCCGGGTGCACAGCCCGTCCCGACGCTGAGTGGGTCACGCAGCAAGCGCGACAGGTCGCGTGGACGCTCTGTGACCGATCACAGCCGGTGCGGTTTCTGATTCGCGATCGGGATCGCAAGTTCACCGACGGCTTTGATGTGGTCTTCGAGGTGCAAGGCGCCCAAATCGTCCGGACGCCGATTCGAGCTCCGCAGGCCAACGCCATTGCAGAACGGTTCGTTCGGACCGCCCGGACCGAGTGCCTGGACTGGCTGCTGATTGAGGGCGCCCGGCATCTTGAGCGCGCGCTGGCCGTTTTTGTCGATCACTACAACGCCCATCGAGCGCATCGGACTCTCGAACTCGTACCGCCAAATGGTCGGCCATCGATCGAGCGGTGGTCTGCCGCGGAGCCGATTGAGGTGAAACGGCGCGACCATTTGGGCGTGCTTCTGCACGAATACGAACGTGCGGCATGACTCGGATCGAATTTATGCATCCTTCATGGTCATGACCTGACGGGAGGCGAAACGGCCCTATCGGAGAGGGCCTTTTCAGAGCTCAGCAGGAAAACCGCGGAGGATCCGCAGATTGAACTTTGCGGACTTCAAGGACACATATGCGCTAGCATGTGTCCGCGTTGTTTCGTCCTCACGGAGAGTTGGTAACCGAAGCGAGGTACTTGTCCCATGCGTCTACGATCTGTCCTGATAGCGGCAGCGCTGGCGATTCTTGGCCTCGCCTCGAGTGCCGAGGCGCAGACGAACAGCACGACCTACACCGTGCAACCGAGTTCGCAGTTCTCTCGTGGATGTTTTCCGCCGTGCCTGTGTGCCATCGTCATGGGTCAAGCGTTTCAAGGCACGTTCACGCTCACATTCAACAGATCGGACGGTCTGTTCAGTTACTATGCGCTCACCGACATCGCCTGGACCGTCGACATTGGTGGCAAGGCAATTCAGATCACGGGCTCTGGCGTTTACCAGCGAGGCGGCGAATTCGCGCTCGTGCAGCGGCTTACCTTGAACCTTACGGTCGGGGGAGAGACGAATACGTTCGATAGCGGCTTGACCCCAGTGAGTAAACCCTTTCCGCAAATCGACATCACTATCTCGATCCACCAGATGACGTGTTACGACACCGTAATGAGCCTTCAGTCCGCCCCTCTTCGATCCGGCGGCTGGATGACACTCGCGCCACTGCCGGCGCCAAAAAGCTTGCACGGCATGGCGGCGGGAAGCGATGGTCGCATCTATGCGTTCGGTGGCACATCAGATGACGGTCCGCCGGTGACCGCCTCGGCCTTTGCCTATGATGTCGTCGCGGACAGCTGGGTTGAGGTCGCGCCGATGGCGGGAGGACCGCGTCGCAATTTTGCGTACACGAGTGACGCCGCCGGTTTGATCTACGCGGTCGGTGGCTACGATTTCAGTGGCCCGCCGTTCGGGCTCAGTCGCGTCGAGCAATACGATCCCCAGGCCGATAGTTGGACGACCCTAGTGGATTTGCCGACAGCCCGGCAGGGAGCGGCGGCAGCAACCGGATCTGATGGCCGCATCTACGTCATGGGCGGTACTGATACGTCGTTCCAAACCCTTGCCATTACTGAGATCTACGACCCTGTTGCAGGCAACTGGAGCGGCGCCGCGTCGATGAACACGCCCCGAACAGGCTTTGGCGCGGCGCCAGGTTCAGACGGAAGAATCTACGTGTTCGGTGGCTACTCCGGGAACGCGTACGTCAACACTGGAGAGGCCTACGATCCCGCGAGCGATACGTGGACGCCGATCAGCTCGATGAACGAAATCCGCTACAGCGTGACCGGTGTTGCAGGGCCGGCCGGACGCATTTACGCGATAGGCGGCGGGCAGGATCCGACGTCGGTGGAGGCGTACGACCCGAGCACCGACACTTGGACGTACGTAGCGTCTATGTCAGTTGCAAGATCAGGACATGCCGCAACTACTGGTCCTGACTCTCGTCTGTATGTCAGTGGCGGCGACTCCGATGGATCCTCCGTCGAGGCGTTTGCCGTTGTGTCGGGCGCGGCTACGAGCGTATCCCGGCGACCATAGTGTCCCAGCTTAGGATCGGTGGCCACAGCGCAACAACTTCGCGACGCTTTTTGTGACAAAGCACCGCAATATTTGATCCGCGATCGCGATCTCGCATTCGCTGCGGTCCGGAGTACTGCGCGTGCGATGGATTTCACCGAAGTACCGACTGCTCCGCGGTCCCCCTGGCAAAACGGCGTGATTGAGCGCTTTATCGGATCAGTACGGCGAAAGTGCCTCGACCCACGTGATCGTCTGGAACGCCGCTGGCCTCCAGCGCCTGTTGCAGCAATGCGTCACTTATTATCAGGAGTGGCGCACGCACCTCTCGCTGGACAAAGATGCGCGGATCGGGCGTGATGCGCAACCGCGTCTGATCACTCGATAATAGGCGGATCGACGGAGCCGGAGAAGGGCGTGTGCCTTCGGAAATTCGGCCGAATCGCCATCGTCCTTGAATCGGCGGAGCGCCTCGGGCACGCTTCCGCCATGGACCCGTTGCCTCCGCCGCTCGCGGTCTTCGTCCTGCTATTCTCCGGTTGGGTCAACCGACAGCAGCAGGCGGTCATTGACTATCTGCTCGAGGAGAATCGGGTGCTCCGCGCACCGCACGGATCCCGACGTCTGCGTCTCACCGACGACCAGCGCCGCCGCCTGGCGGTGAAAGGCAAAGTCCTCGGCCGGCGCCGTCTTGCAGCTGTCGCCGGCATCGTCACACCGGACACCATCCTGCGGTGGTATCGCCGCTTGGTCGCCCAAAAATACAACGGCTTGAAGGCGAGACGGCCTGGTCGCCCAAGCACTAAGCCAGATATCGCGGCGCTGGTCGTGCGCTGGAAACGGCTTACGGTGGGCCTAGTGAGGCATCCCAAAGGAAACGGGGAGCAACGGATAGGCCACACCTTTGGAGCATCGCGCCAGCCTTCGACCCTACCGGCGTTGAAAGGCGAGTTGCCGGTGAAGAATGCAGTCGTCGCGTTCAAGCTGCCGCCGCGCGCGCCTCTTCGCGTTCATAGTCGTCGTTCCCATTGGCGGTGACATATTGGCATAATAACGCGTGCGGCGCTCGTTGCTCATCGTTCTTGTCGCTCTGTTGTCCGGCTCCTCGACGAAGCGCCCGCTGACAGGTGCTCCGGCACGCGATCACTATTCAGCGCCCATTCGCTACGACGGCCGGTTCACCCTTGTCCGGCTGCGCTGGGGCGCCGCCGCTCCGCACGGTCGACGCAGTTTGCAAGACGCGTGGAGTCACGACTACCCGCTCGCGGAGCAGAACCTCTCGGCGATCATCCGGGAGCTTACGTGTCTCGACATCCACGACGACGGCAATGAGATCCTGACGCTTGACGATCCTGATCTGTTCAAGTACCCGATCGCGTTCATGTGGCAGCCTGGTTTCTGGACGGTCACCGACCGCGAAGCCGAGTCGTTTCGCGCCTACCTGCTGAAGGGCGGCTTCGCCATCTTCGAGGACTTCGGCGGTACGGCGCAATGGACCAACTTCGAGGACCAGATGCACCGGGTGCTTCCCGAGGGTCGGCTCAGGCGTCTCGACAGCTCGGATGAGATCTTCAACGTGTTCTTTAGAATCCAGGACATCGACGCGATCGTCCACCCGATATCGCGCATCCGGCCGAGCTACTACGGCATCTTCGAGAACAATGATCCGTCCAGGCGGCTCATCGTCGTGGCCAACTATGACAACGACGTGCCGCAGTACTGGGGTGGTCGCCAGGGACTGTTTCCGTTGACGTCAAACGAAGCGTACGAACTTGGCGTGAACTACATGATTTACGGATTGAGCCACTGATCGTCTGACTGGTGCCCCCGTACTTCCGGATGTGCTGCCATGATGAGTGGCACGATGTTGCTCACTCACATCGGATCGCGACCATCGGATCGATCCGGGTCGCTCGTCGGCCAACGTGAAGCCGGAGACGCACAGCAGGACCAGAGCGAGCCGGAGCAGCGCGGTGAGCTTCCGGACGGCGTCGCCGCAGGTTCAGGACTTCGCGTCGAAGCCCCGGCTCGGTGCGGTGCGCAACATCCACACAGACGCGACCGTCGGCGCTGCGCCAAGCCCGTTCTGTCCCATCGCTCAGCCGAGCGCGATGGAGCGATCACGCAGCGCGCTTGTAGAAGTTGAGTAGTCCGCCGAGGCGTGACTGGCGGTGCACCCTGCCGGCACCGCTCACTGGTGCGGCCTCAATCAGGACATTCTCCAGACCTTGGTGATTTCTCTCGCGATGGTAATGTGTGACGAACTCCGTCACCGCTCGTCGAAAGTGACCTTCCCGATCGGAATGATTCGGGCAAGACATTCTTCCTTCACCGACCGCACGAACCGCTCCGCGTACGCATTCGCATTCGGGGCTTCATACGGAGTTTGCACCACGCGAATCCCAGCCTCCTCGAGCCGTTCGCGCACCGCGGCGCTCCATTTGGCATCTCGATCGCAGATCAACACGCGACACTGGTTCGCATCCGCCATCGTGAGCGTTCGCACGACTTGGCGCATAAACGCTTCGCCCGGATGCGGGGTAATCCCAAGCACCTGCACGCGGCGGGTTGCAAGATCGATGACGAAGACCGTGTAGAAGGTCATGAGCCCTCGCCACGTCCACACCTCAGTCGTAAAAAAATCTGCCCCGGCGATCGCGCCCCAATGCACTCGCAGAAACGCTTGCCGCGAGGTCGGGCGCTTCGGCGCTGGTGACAGACCGTGGGCCTTCAAGATGCGCCCGATCGTTGATCGCTCGATCTGGCGCCCGAGATTCTTCAGGGCGCCCTGAATCCTCGTGTAGCCCCACATCGGATTTTCCTCGGCCATGCGCACCACCAGTTGCCGGATTTCGGCGAGAACACCGCGACGGGTTCGCTTCCTCGCATACGTCCACTTACGCGCCACCAACTGTCGATGCCACCGGAGAAGCGTGTCGGGCGTGACGATCGTCGCCAGGTCACCCAACGCCGCCCGACCCAGCCGGTGGGCCCGGATGGCGGGTCGTCGCCGGTCGGCATCAGTGAACCGCAGGCGTCGCGGACCGACCGGCCGCCGGAGGAGGCGATTCTCTTCGATCAGATAGGCGAGCGCCTCCCGCTCCCGGCCATCGAGCCAACCGGTGATAGTAAGGAGCAGCAGCCGAAGGGCCGACACGTCGATCACGAGCGGGAGGTTATATCACGACACGCCAAAAATAGCCGCAATCCTGTCGATCTTGAGTTGGGACATTACGGGGAGAGCTCATTGATCGAGGCGGAGTGACCAACCGCAGGTCCGGTCAGATGAGGCTCGTGCGGTGCAACGACCTGATGTGAGTGCGGCGAGTCTACGGCGTCGGCACGTAGACGGCTCCGGACTCGAGTAGCCTCGGCCAGTGGAGGGCGATAGTGATCGGCGAGCTCGTGGGTTCGGCCACTGGCCTGTTGATAAGAAACCGCTCACCGTCCTTGCTGACGCAGTACTGGTTTCGCGCGATACCGGTCACGTGGGTTTGAAAGAGCGGACGCACGCCGGTCACGTGGAAGTCAGGCGTGAACGCGACCGATGCAGCCGCGAGCTGTTGGTCCGGCGTTAGATAAAAGAGCTCTTTCGTATCGCCTCGCCAGGCCGGGTGCATGCCGCCGCCATTGGAGACGCGCGTCTTATGGCCGCGCGTCGGAAATGCGTCGACGTACACTTCGAGCGTGCCGGATTCGTCCGATACGTACGCTATCCATTTGGCGTCGGGCGAAATGCGGGCCTGATATTCGGTGAATTGACTGGCGAACAGCGGTTGCGGGCTGTGCGGGGCCGCGAGTGGCAGCAGCCACAAATCCCATTGTGTTTCCGGTGTGCGAAGAGCGTAGACAAGGTATCGCCCATCCGATGACCAGTCGTAGATGACCGGCCGCGAGGGAAGCGCCTCGGCGAGCAGTTCCTTGCGGGCCGACTCGTTCGCGTCGCGTACGTAGATTGCACGGCCGCGCGCAAAGGCGATCCTCGTGCCGTCGGGTGACCACACAGGGCTCGCAACCGCATCCGGACCGAGCATGAAGCGCGACGTGCGCTGCGCCTCGAGATCCACAAGCCAGATCTCACCCTGATGCTCGCCGGCGATTCGCGTTTCATCCGGCGACAGCGCCGCGGCCGTTAGCGCAGCCGGGACGGTCTTCACGCGGCGTCCAGCACGATCGTACCAGGCGAGCTCGCGCGTCGTGCTGATGACTCCCGAATACGTCAGCGCTTCATCGGAAGACGACGAG
>JBPYEE010000563.1:0-5291 GCA_051985095.1 Vicinamibacterales bacterium
CTGATCGGCGCGAGCGGTCTCCTTCCTCGATCCGAACCCTCCACCGAACCCATATGCGACCCTGGCCACAGGAATTACGGTCTTGCCGTTCGCCTGAATCGCTTCCCCGAAAACCGTCTTCACGGTCGCCGTCGATCCGAGCGTTTCGCCGATCTTCAACAGCATGTCATTGGCAGTCATGCACGTCCTCCCGCAAAGCCATCACGTGACCCGTGAACGAACTCCGATAGTCAGCGATCCGAACCTGACAACCCCGCATGCCGCGTGACGACGGCGCCGACCGAATCGCACGTGTGACCGGAGCGCCGGAGGCGAGCGCGAGGAAGGTTGTCACGAGGTCCGGCAAGACCAATACCGTCAGCGGCTCGCGTTTGCAGGACGATGTCAGGTCCTCGGCGAGCGTGAACCGCGGAACGGTGGTCGCAGCGCGGACCCGGCGACGAGACGAGGTGCGTCGCGAAAACATACCCGGCAACGGCACGCCGCGATGAGCGCGATGTCCCCGGGGCTGATGCGAGGATGGGCCAAGGGCCCGAACCGACGATGACGAATGGCGGGTGATCGCAGGTTAATGGTAGCTTACGGGGCACATTGACGCCCCACGAGGAGGAACGACGATGATGCGCAGGTTGACGCCGCTGGTACCGGCTGTGCTGCTGCTCGCGCTCTCGACCGGCATGTCGGGGCAGGACCGACGTCCGTCGCGCCAGCCTTCGCCTGCCGCCGGCGACTGGCCGCACTACACCGCCGACGTGCGGGGCACGAAGTACTCGCCGCTCGACCAGATCAACGCCTCGAACTTCAAGAATCTCGAAGTTGCGTGGCGGTTCAAGACCGACATGCTTGGACCACGCCCGGAGTACAAGCTCGAAGGCACGCCGCTCGCGATCAACGGCGTCCTGTATACCACCGGCGGCACCCGGCGCTCGGTTGTTGCGCTCGACGGCAAGACGGGTGAGCTGATGTGGGCGCACAGTTTACGTGAAGGCCAACGTGCCGGCATCTCGCCGCGGCAGCTGTCGGGACGCGGTCTGGCCTACTGGACCGACAGCGCAGGCGACGAGCGCATCCTCTACATCACGACCGGTTACCGGCTCGTCGCCCTCAATGCCCGGACCGGGGGACTGATCGCATCGTTTGGCACAGACGGAATCGTTGATCTCAAAGTGGGCGCCGTCGTCGGAACCGACCAACAGATCGATCTCGAAACGGGCGAGATCGGCCTGCATGCCACGCCGGCCATCGTCAAAGACACGGTCATCGTCGGGTCGTCGTTCCGGGAGGGCGCGACCGTTGGCACCCACAACAACACGAAAGGCCTGGTGCGCGCGTTTGACGTGCGGACGGGCAAGCTGCTCTGGACGTTCAACACCATCCCGCAGCCCGGGCAGTTTGGCAACGACACGTGGGAAAAGGATTCGTGGGCGATCAACGGCAATACGGGCGTCTGGACACAGATTACGGCCGACGAGGATCTCGGCCTCGTGTATCTGCCGGTGGAAACGCCGACGTCTGACTTCTACGGCGGGCATCGGCCCGGCAACAACCTGTTTGCCGAGAGTCTGGTGTGCGTGGACGCGCGCACGGGACAGCGGAAGTGGCACTTCCAGCTGGTCCACCATCCCATCTGGAACTACGACATGTCGTCGGCGGCGATACTCGCGGACATCAACGTCGGTGGCCGCGCGATCAAAGCGGTCGCGGTGCCGGGCAAACAGGGCGCGCTGTACGTCTTCGATCGCGTGACCGGTCAGCCGGTCTGGCCGATCGAGGAGCGCCCCGTCCCCCAGTCCGATGTGCCCGGCGAGAAGACGAGCCCGACACAGCCGTTCCCGACCAAGCCACCAGCGTACGCGCGCAACTACCTGAAGATTCCCGACGACTTGATCGACTTCACGCCAGAGCTGCGCGCGCAGGCGGTGAAGCAGATCGCCCGCTACAGAGTCGCGCCCTGGATGTACAACCCCGCCGTCCGTGGCGACGTGAACGGCATCATTGGCGCCATCAACATGGGCAACGCCGTCGGAGGGACGAACTGGCCCGGCGTCGCCTACGATCCCGAGACGCATACGATTTACGCCCAGGCGAACAACGCCGGCATCACGTCGACGTCGCTCGTGCCGCCTCCTCCGGGCTTCTCGGACATTCGCTACGTGTCGGGTGTCGCGGGACAGCCGTTTCGCGAAGTCTTCGGACCGGGCGATTGCTGCGCCGCCGATTCGCCGCGCGCGCAGGCGCAGGGACGCGGCGCACCGCCGGCTCCGGCACCAGCGCCCGCCGCCGCTGCAGCGGCCGGCAACGCCGGCGGTCTGACGGTGGAGGGCCTCCCGATTCTCAAACCGCCCTACGGGACGATCTCTGCGATCAATCTCGATCGCGGTGAAATCGTATGGCGGGTGGCTCACGGCGATACGCCGGACAACGTTCGCAACCATCCGGCGTTGAAAGGGCTGAACATCCCGAAGACCGGCCAGGCGCCGACGGGCGGCATCGGGTTGATGGTGACCAGGACGCTCGTTGTGATGGGCGATCCGCAGATCACGACCACGCCGGAGCATCCGCGAGGCGCGATGTTCCGCGGCTACGACAAAACCAACGGGACGGAAGTCGGATCGGTCTGGATGCCCGCCCCGCAAAGCGGCTCGCCGATGACCTATCTCGCCGACGGGAAACAATTCATCGTCGTGGCGATCAGCGGCGGGAATTACTCGGGCGAGTATCTGGCGTTTACGTTACCGGCTCGGTGACGCGTGCCCGCGCTACGACGGCACGACTGATTCGCGACCGGTCTGAAAGCGGCCACAGCGGGCGTCACGAAATGCGAGCGGTCCAGATAGGAGCGGTGGGCGCGCTGGGCGTCCTGGCGTACGCGGGCGTCCTCACGTGGCCCCACCCGGTGTTTCCCTACGGCGTGGCTCATCAGGGCGTTGTGCTGCACAGCCGCGCGCCGCTGCCGCCGAACACCGCCGCGATCCTGGCCGACGCAAGGCGGCGCCTGACACGATCGCCGCTGTACCGGGCGTCGGACCACTACGATGTTTTTCTGTGCGATTCGCCGCCGCTCTTTGCGTTTTTCGCGCGCTGGAATTACCGGGCGGGGGCCGTGGCCTTCTGGCCGCTCACGGGCAACATCTTCCTCCGGCCCGCTCACGTGGAACGCAATCGGCTGGTCGGTCCGTCGGGTCGCGAGGCAGCGGGCGAGCGGACGCTGGCATATTTCATCGCGCACGAGATGACGCATACCCTGGTCGTCCGGTCGATCGGCCGAATCGGATACGCGCGGCTCGAACGATGGCAGACCGAGGGATATGCGGACTACGTGGCGAAAAGCGGCGATTTCGACTTCATGGCAAACCTCCGCGCTTTGCACAACCACGAGCCGGAGCTCGACCCGGATCGATCGGGCCTCTACCGGCGGTACCACTTACTGGTAGCGTATCTACTGGACGTTCGGCGCATGTCAGCAGACGCGCTGTTGGCGCAACCGATACCGCAAGCGAAAATCGAACAGGAAGTGTCGACGCTCGACGACGCGGTCCAGCACTAGCCCTCCGGGACCGTGGCGGCGCGTCGACGCGCGGAGATGTCGGGACCATGAGCGACAATGATTCGAATGACGATCGCGACCTTGACGAGGCGCTCGAGGAGACGTTTCCTGCCAGCGACCCGCCCGCGAACACGGTCGAAACAGGCATCCACGTCGACCTGGCGCCGCTGGCGGCGGCGGTGCTGGACAATCCCGGGGCGCGACGCTTCGAGCTGCACGTCGACGGGCAGACGGCGGTCCTCAATTACGAGCGGACGCCCACGTCGCTCGTGCTCGTACACACCGAGGTCCCCGAGGGGTTGCGGGGCCGCCACATCGCCGACGCCCTGGCAAAGGCGGCGATCGATCGTGGCCGCAGCGAGGGGCTGCAAATCGTGGCGGTGTGTCCCTTTGTCAAGGCCTACCTGCGCAGCCATCCGCCCATCGGACCGCGCTGAAACACCCGCCGGCGCCGGCTCGGCGGTGGAGGCAGCCCGGGCGGGCGCGCGCCTCGGAGCGCGAGGGTGCGATATCGTTGCAGGGAAGCCGCTGTCATGAATCGCTCGCGATGCGACGATAAGAAGGGCGCGACAGGTGCCTGGCGGCGGCGGGGCGACGGTCCACCGAGAGGACATCACGATGGCTTTTTGCGACCATTGTCAGGGTCAACGATTTGATCGGGCACAAGTGCTTCGTGCGCTGCGTGCGACGCGCCGGCAGCTCCGCCAGTCGAAGCGCAGGAGCGCGGCCGATGAAGCGCTCGAGTTAGCAATCAGAGCGGTGCGGAGGCTGGAGATTCTGCACCTTGAATCGGACGACGATGGGGAAGGCGCCGAGTGGGTCCACTGAGAGGTGTGTCGTCATCGTGCGTGCCGTCATTGTGATCGCCCTGCTCGCGAGGGCCGCGCTGTCCGCATCATCCGACAATCTGCCCGTTGAGCCCTACCGCATCGCCGACCAGCTGTACTACGTCGGCTCCAGTGACATCGCGTCGTACCTGGTCACGACGCCCGCCGGTCACATATTGATCGACGCCGGCTACGAGACAACCGTGCCCATCATTCGCGCCAACATCGCGAAGCTCGGATTCCGGCTCGGCGACGTCAAGATCCTCCTCAGCACGCAGGCGCACTTCGACCACGCCGGCGGGTTCGCGGCGCTGAAAGCGGTCACGGGCGCGCGGCTGATCGTCAGCGACAGGGACGCGGCACTCGTCGAGCGCGGCGGACGCGGCGACTATCTGTTTCTCGATCGGTTTACGTTTCCCGCCGCGCATGTCGACCAGCGGCTGCACGATGGCGACCGCGTGGCGCTGGGCGGCGCGACGCTGACGGCACACCTGACTCCCGGCCACACGCCCGGATGCACCACGTGGACGTTCGACGTCACGGATCGCGGGAAGACATATCACGCGGTCATCGTCGGCGGCGCGACGATCAACCCGGGAACCCGGGTCAGCGGGATGAAGACGTATCCGGACATCGCCGGCGACTATGCCCACACCTTCGACGTGCTCGGCGCCCTGCCGTGCGAGATCTTCCTCGGCGCCCATCGCTCCTATTACGGCGGCGCGGCGAAGGCGGATCGCTTGCGCACCAGCCCGGACGGGAATCCATTCATCGATCCCGACGGATATCGAAGCGCCGTCGCCCGGTGGCGTGCGGCATTCGAAGGACAACTCGCGACCGAACGAACCAGCCGCCGGGATCGCTGACGCCTGCCGCGCGGCGACCACCGGAACGCGCTCAACGGCCGTCCGTCACGC
>JBPYEE010000564.1:0-7417 GCA_051985095.1 Vicinamibacterales bacterium
CTTGGCCATGCGGTGAATCACCGGCATGAATTCTTCGGCCCCGTGCTTCGATTTCGCAATCCGCTGGAAGGTATGGCAGTAATTGCAGCTCAAGAGTTGGTGAACGATTCGATCCTTTTGCTCGGGCGTACCGTTCATGCTGTTCACCCACTCAATGGACGAGAGCTGGGTGGCAAAATCCCTGGCCTTCTGCAGCTTGAGATCCTGCGTCGTTGTTTTGGCCGCCGCGATGGTCACGGGACGCGGGTCGACCATGTCGTAGCCGACGGCTCGAATACTGACGGTATACGTGCCCGGCTGAAGGTGCGTGCGGGGAAAGCTGTACCGGCCTTCCTTGTCGCTCACGACCGACACGGTGTAGTTCCCGCCCTCGGGGCGCGCGTTGACGACGACCCCCTCCATCGTTCCTTCCTCCTGAGAGCTGACCACTCCTGAGAGAGCCGCAGCTCCCTGGGCCGCAACCTCGGCAGGAGCTGTCCGAAAAACGAGAAATGTCGCCATACCGAGCGCGAGCGCCAAAAGGCCTCGGGTGCGGAGCGTTGACCTCAGTGGGGACTTCGTCGCGCGATTCATTCTCGAACCTCCGGTTTGGCGCCGAATATAACGTACGGCACCAAAAGTCAAATCAGGTTCGCAGTCACGGCGTGCTCGCCTGACTTCACGCGATATTGCAACACGATTCGCTGAACTTGTGATATGGGACGCAACGCGATCAATTCTTCGACGTGACGGACCTCCATGACTCGCAGATTCGACGGCATCGGTGATGTCGACGCGACGTCCGGCACGTCCTCGAGCGCGGACGGTCGCGAACCTCAACACGATCGATTCCGGAGCAACGCGTGAAGACACGCAGCTGTTCACCCCGCGCCACGGACCATCGCGGTCCGACACGCATGCAACCCGCCCGACAGAGAAATCATGGAGGAGCGCCGGGGAATACCGCGTCGCAGAAGCAGCGGCGACCCCTCCGACGGCCGGACGTTTCATCACGTGCGGCTCGTTCCCCTTACCACCTTGTGACACCCGCGCCGCAACCGGGCGTGTGAACGGGGCGACAAGACGCGAAAAGAAAGTATTTGACTTAAACGCGAACCGGGCGATCCTTGTAGCGACGGATCGCGGGTGCGGCGAAGGTTCGTTCTCGCGCGCCTCGATCTACTTCAAAAGAGGAGCTACGCCGATGAATTGCACCACCAGCACCTCTGCCGCGGCGCGGATGAAGGCGACCGCACCGGCGTTTGTCGTGTCGGTCCTGGTGCTGGCGGGGTTGCCGTCGCGGCCCGCAGCCGTCGAAACGACGGGACAGCCGACGTTCACCAAGGACATCACGCCGATCCTCCAGCGAAGTTGCCAGGGATGCCATCGGCCCGATTCGGTGGCGCCGATGTCGCTGATCACCTACGAGGAAGTCAGGCCCTGGGTCAAGGCGATCAAAGACCGCACGGGCCGGGGGACCCGCATGGGTGTGATGCCGCCCTGGTTCATCGACAAGAATGTTGGCATCCAGGCCTACAAAGACGACATCTCGCTCAGTGACAAGGAAATTGCGGCCATTGCGAAGTGGGTGGACGACGGGGCGCCCCGAGGCAACCCGGCCGATGCTCCGCCGGCACTTGTCTTTTCGGGGCCCGATACGTGGGCGTTCGGGGAGCCCGATCTGATCGTGGACACACCGTCGGTCTCGATGAAGGCGAACGCGCCGGACTGGTGGGGACTGCTGCCGCCGGTGCCGACCGGCTTGAAGGAGGATCGGTACGTCTCTGCCGTGCAGATCAAAGAGGTGAGCAACGTCAAGGGTGGCCTGGGCGGCAAATTCATCTTCCACCACGCCATCCATGCGATGCTCAATGCCGACGGTACTCCAAGCGAGCCCATCGGCAGCCCGCACGAAGTCGGCCGAAATGCAGAGTATTTTGAGCCTCTTGCCGGCCGATTAATGAAGGCTGGATCCCGACTCGTCTTTCCTTCCATCCATCTGCACGCCAACTCGCAGGACACGACCGCACATCTGCGCGTCGGTTACAAGTTCCACCCCGTGGGATACAAACCGCAGCGGCGCGTCGGAGGGCTGACGTTCGGGAATGGCGAAATCGATCTGAGGCCGATGACAGCGGGTCAAGAGGTCCATCTGTATGCCACGCTCCAGGAGCACACAATGCTCACCACGTTCGAGCCGCACATGCACGCCGCCGGCGTGCGCATGTGCCTCGAAGCGATCTGGGGCGGGCGTACCGAGACGCTGAGCTGTGCCGGCTACGACCACAACTGGGTGCGTGTCTACCGGTACGCCGATGACTATGCGCCGCTGCTTCCGAAAGGGACTCTCCTCCACGTGATTGCGTATTTCGACACAACGCCCAGCAACCGGAACGTGATCGATCCGCGCAACTGGGGCGGGCTGGGGCATCGCTCAATCGACAACATGGCGATCCTCATCGCGCCGACGCTCGTTCTGACTGATCAGGAGTTCCAGGAGGAGATCGCGAATCGTCGCGCGCGGTTGCACCTGGCGAAGGGGCAGGCGATGGTCGGGTGTCCGCTGTGCGGGTTCGACGAGCTGCCGAAGATCGGCCCGCAGGCGGTGGGCACCCGTCGCGTGGGCCAGTAGGATACATGCCGATGGTCAGGAGCATCATCGCCCCGCGGGGTCAGCGCTTTTGGGTGGCTGCGGCTGCGTTGGCGATCGGAGCGGCTGGAGGGTTCCTGCGATCGCCCTCGTTGGTTGCGCAGGGGCCGGCCCCGCAGTCGCCGGCGCGGGGACAGAGTATCGCGCCGGTTTACGAAGGGTTCTGGCGCAATGCCGACGGGACTGCCGATCTTCTCTTCGGTTACTTCAACCGGAACTGGGACGAGGAGATCGATGTTTCAGTCGGCCCGGACAACAACGTGGAGCTCGGCGGACCGGACCAGGGTCAGCCGACACACTTCTTTCCGCGCCGCAATCAGTTCGTGTTCAAGGTCCACGCGGCTGCCGACTTTGGCACGAAGGAAGTGGTGTGGACGTTGACCACGCACGGCGAGACCCAGAAAGCATTCGCCACCCTCAAGCCGGCCTACGCTGTCGACGAGACGGTGATGATGGCGAACTTCGGCGCAGGCGGGCAGACCGGGTTCATGCCCGACATGTTGGGGAACAAGCCTCCCAAGCTGACGATCGAAAGCGAGCGACATATCACCGCCAAGGTAGGGCAGTCGATCACGTTGAGTGCGGTGGCCACCGATGACGGGAAGCCGGCCGTCCGCTCGATTCCAGCAGTCATGATCGGGCAGAGTCATTTCGTGCCGAATTCGGCGACCGGGCTGCGCCTGTCCTGGTTCAAATACCGCGGCGCCGGACTGGTGGACTTCGACCCACCGCAGACCAAGATCTGGGAGGATCACCGCGATGGCGGGAATTCGCCCTGGTCAGCGGGGTGGAAGACACCACCGATTCCGCCGGAAAACCGATGGATCGTGCACGCTACGTTTCGCGAGCCGGGCTCGTACGTGCTCAGGGCGCTGGCCCACGATGGTGGGCTGATCGATTACGGTGACGTCACCGTCACCGTCACGCCTTAGCGTCGCAGGAGGCGACGGATTCAGCCAGCGGGTGTGGTCAGGCCACTCAAGAATCCCCATGCGCCCCTGATCGCATCGATCGGTCTCACGAGCGGCGATCGAGTAGCGCACATCGGATGCCCCAATCCGGCGCGGTTGGTTGCAATCTCAACTCACGTCGGCACTGGCAACCTTGTCGCCATGGTCCCGGATCAAGAGTCCGCCGATCGCGCGCGCACCGCTGCATCGGCGAGCTCTCTCGACGTCAGAGTCGTGTCACTGACGAATCTACCCGGGCCGTCTGCCACGTTCGACGTCGTCGTGGTGGACGATACCGAGAATCTCATCGAATCGATCCGGCTGGAGCGACGGCGCTCGGCGCTCGGCGCCATTCACCGCGTGTTGCGACCGGGCGGTCGAATCGTGGTCATCGATCGTCAACCACGCGGCGGGACCATCGGTGCTCTGCTTGCCCGTGTGTCCCGGCCCTTTGTCGACGATCTGAAACGTTGGCTCGAGGCTGAGGGATTCGAATCAGTCCGGCGGCGTGGCGCACCCGGCGAACTGGTACTCACGGAAGGTCTCACGCCCCAGCAGCCGTCTCCCTGACCTCGGCCACGCCGGAGCAGCTGTCCACAATTCGGCGGCATGAGGGTTCCCACCCGAGTGGGGCCTGTCGCAGCGGTTCGTGCCGGCAGGGGTAGAACGGACTGCGACGAGATGGCCCCACGGCCACTGGCGGGTTCCGGCCCCGCCTACTTCCGCTGCAGGACGCTCATGTGGGCCGCAACGCTGTCGGCCAGTCCATCGAGGCGATAGCCTCCCTCGAGGACCGACACCAGTCGGCCGCGACACAATTCGTTCGCCAGACTGACAACCACTCCAGCGATGGCCGCAAAGCCCTGCGGCGTGATGTCGAATACGCCGAGCACATCGTTGCGCATCCCGTCGAACCCAGCGCTGATCAATATGAAGTCCGGCTTGAAGGCGCGCGCCGCCGGAACGAGCTTCGTCTCGAAGGCCTGAAGGAACTCGGCATCGCCGGCTCCCGGGGGCATCGGCACATTCAGAATTCTTCCAGCGCCCTTGCCGCGGCCTGTTTCCGAGGCCGCACCCGTGCCGGGATAGGCGCCGTAGTGGTGCGTGCTGAAGTAGAAGACGGAACCGTCCTCGTAAAAGGTGTCCTGTGTGCCGTTGCCGTGATGGTAGTCCTGGTCGACGATCAGCACACGCTGAACGCCGTAGGTCTTCTGCACGTAGCGCGCGGCGATGGCGACATTGTTGAAAATGCAGAAACCCTGGCCGCGTGCAGGACCGGCGTGATGGCCCGGTGGCCGGACGGCACAAAACGCATTCCTCACCGTGCCCTTCATGACGGCGTCGACCGCATTCAGCACACCGCCGGCTGCCGATAGTGCCGCGTCAAGCGAATCGGCGGAAACGAGCGTGTCGCCGGTGCTCAATTCCTTGTAGCCTCGGACGTTGGACAACTCGCGCCGAACCAGCGCGATGTACGAGCGGTCATGTACCAACGCCAATTCATCGTCCGTGGCGCGGCGTGGCGGAATCCGGTACACGCCCCTGGTCAGCCCGGCCTTCTGCAACCCGTCCCAAATGGCCGTCAGGCGTTCGGGACGTTCTGGGTGACCGGAATTGCCCGACAGATGCTTGAGATACACATCGTCGTATACCAGACCGGTGGGTCGCCGCGGAGACCGTATGGTCGACGGGGCGACTTGAGAACCTGGGTGAGGAGCCATGGCGGCGCCGAACGCCAGAACCTGGAAGCCCAGGCCGACCGCCAAGGTTCTGGTCAGCATGTGTGCCCGCTGCCAGAAGCTGCTGGGACACAACTTCGGCGACTGTTTGTCGATGGTGACGCTTCAGACCGCAACATAGTCGCACTCAAGAACGTCGCAGCCCCGGACCCCGCCGGCTGCCACACGAGCGTGGTGCGGCAGACGCCGTCAGCATCGCTCCAGGAGATCAGCACGGCCAGCCCACCCTTCATCTCCGACTGCAACCCAAGGGCTCCACACCGGCCATCCGTCGACCCCAACGTGGTGCCGCCGCCGCACGACAGGGCTGATCCGACCGCTAGCGCGAGGAACAGGCTTCAGGCGCCCACGACGTAGAGGCGCTGTCCGGGAGTTTCTTGAAGTGGGTGCTCCTGACGAGCGGCTGTGTGAGGTACTGCGGATCCTCGACAATGTGGGTGACGATCAGCCAGGAATCACCGTTCGGTTCGGTCGTCCGCGAGAAGTACTCGGTCAAAACCGCGCTCTCGCCGTACGGCACGCCGTTCTTCTGCAAGTACCCGGGACGCATGTGCGTCGTGACGACTTTCAAAGACCCGCCCGTCGGCGTGCTTGCGCGCCCGCGCCGTCCGCCTCCGGCGAGCTCCCATTGCGCCGCAGACATTCCCTGCCACGTCGGCGCCCCCGATGCGGCTGGCGCGCTGCCAAAGACGAAGAGGCGAGTCTGCGTCCCGGCTTCAGTCTCGATCTTCAGCGTGGTGTCGGACTCCCAGGTAATGTGCAGCCGTCCTGGCGCTCGCATGACGCCGGCGGCCCCATACGCGCGGCACTGCTCGCCGGCCGCCTCATCTTTCGCGGGATCCCAGGCATTCGCGACGCGGTTCCCTTCGGCATTCAGCGGAAGCCCGGGATGGTCACCTTTGGGCGCCGTGACCATCCGATAACGCCAGTCTTCGGTCACGACCGACACCCAGTAACCCGTGAGGTCGATCGGGGCCTGCTGTTTGGGGGATGCCGGAACGGGCGGGGCTCCCCCTCGTCCTCGCTGTGCCTGCGCGGAAACCGGGGGAGACGCGACGAGGAGCGCTGCAACACCGACGCACACATGACGAAGAGCGGCGGCGCGCATCCTATTTCTTTTTCGAGGTCAGGGTTGTGTACACAGCGTTCACAAACATGTCGGTCGTCCACGGCCCCGTGGCGGCGCCCCATCGACCATCGTAGTCGCGGGTCGGCCTCGCGGTTTTCACTTGCTCCAGGGTCTGACCCTTCTTGATCAGATCCTGAATACGGGCACGAATGATGGTCAGCATATCGCGGTAGTAGGCGACATCGGCCATATCGGAGAGGCGCCCGTGTCCGGGCACGATCATCGTGCCGCCCTCCGACCGGTAATCCGGAAACGCGAGGTCAAGAACATGGTTCAAGGCGTCGATCACGCCGTCGATGGTTCCTCCGTTGGCCACATCGATGATCGGGAACGTTGTCGTCATGAAGATGTCGCCGGTGATGATGACATCCGCGTGGCGGAACCAGACAGAGGTGTCGCCGTCGCTGTGTGCAGACGGCTCGTGAAAGAGCTGGATCGCTTCGCCGCCGTGAAAGCGGGTGCTCAACTTCATCGTGGCGAGATGGTACGTCTCATTCGGCCACGCGCGCTCCGGCGCTGCAGGCTGCTTGCCGGTCGGCGCACTCATCCGCGTCAGGACGTTTTCGTGCGCGACGACCATCGGCCCCTCGCCGGCGACGACCTCGCCCGGAATGCGGCGGCCCGACGCGGCGAGGAATTCATTGCCGCCGACGTGCTCCGACGAGGCGCTCGTGTTGATGATGTGGGCGATCGGCTTGTTGGACAGCTGTTTGATCGTGTCGAGGACGGCATGCGCTGATTGAGCGCTCCCCGAGTCAACGAGCAGCACGCCTTCAGGGAACGTCAACACGGTGATGTTGCCGCCGGCTCCCGTGAGCATGAAGACGTTTTCGCGTACCTTGAGCACTCTGATGTCTGCGGACGCCGCGGCGCGAGAGGCCGCAGGGAGCGGATTCCCTCGCGCCGGGCCCTGCGCCCGGCCACCGGGCGCGGCGACGAGCGCGGCTGTCGCCGCGAGCACGACGACGGA
>JBPYEE010000565.1:0-2772 GCA_051985095.1 Vicinamibacterales bacterium
CGGGTGCGACTTCGAGTCGGCGAGCTTGCCGTCTTCAGCCTTGGCCGGCGAATCGGTACCGACGCCCACCAGCGGGTGCGTCAGCGCTGCGCGCACATCCTGTTCGTCCATGATCGCCGTAATCACCGCGGATTCGCCGCGATCGGCAACGACAAGATCCATGACCGCGTCGCGGGGATCCTTGTGGAGCGCCCGCCCGATCTCAGTAAAGGTCATCCCTTCATATTGCCGCAGGTCCGGGTTCAGCACGGACGCCAGCATCACGCCGTCGCCCCCGCCGGATCCGTACCATTGGTTCTCCCACGCGGCGGGCGACGGGTCGTCCATTTCTCGCTTGATGCGATCGCGCGCCGCGGGGTCGTTCAGCCGGGCGATCATCGCGTCGAGGCCGCCTTCCCGGACCCAGAGGGGCAGGCAGGCATCAAGGCCGTTTGACGCGCGCGTATACGGGTACTGATCTGCCGTGACGTCGAGGCCCCGTGCGCGCGCCGCCTCGATGCGATGCAAGACGTCGGGCATTCTCCCGAAATTCGCCCGGTACGCCGTTTTCAGGTGCCAGATCTCGGCCGGAATGCGCGCGCGATCGGCGATCGTGAAGATCTCGTCGAGCGATTCGAAGATGCGGGCGCTCTCGGATCGTTGATGGGTGAAATACACCCCACCATGCGCCGCAGCGACCTTCGCGAGCTCGACGATCTCGTCGGTCGATGCGAACCGATCGGGCACGTACTGCAGCGAGGTGCTGAGGCCGAGCGCCCCCTGCTGCATCGACTCGGCGACGAGCCGCTTCATCTGATCGAGTTCAGCGGAGGTGGCCCGACGATCAGCCTTTCCGATGACGTAATCGCGAACGCCGCCGGCGCCGACGAAGGTGCCGATGTTGATCGCGGGGTGCGAGCGCTCCTCGAGCCGGCGCAGGTAATCGGCCAGCGTGCGCCAGTCCTGGACGACACCAAAGTGCATCGCACTGGGCCGCCCTTCCTCGATGAGCCGATCGTTGACCGGCGCAATTGATCGGCCTTCGCCGGTGATCTCCGTCGTCACCCCCTGGGTGATCTTGCTCGCGGCCCGGCCGTCGACCAGGACGTTGAATTCCGATTGACCTAGCAGATCTATGAATCCGGGTGCTACGACGAGGTCTGTTGCGTCGATCCGCGTCGCCGCGCTCGCGCCAGCCACGTGGCCGACGGCGGTGATCCGATCGCCGGTGATCCCGATATCCCCGCGAAACCAGGGCGCGCCGGTGCCGTCGATGATGCGGCCATTCGCAATCACAACGTCGTACCGTGGCGAGCGCTGCTGGATCGCGAGCACGATCCTCACCGGCCACGCGGCCAGCAGTGCGACGATCACGAACCGACGGTCACAACACATTGGCGTCGAATCCTAACAGAAGGCTCACAAAACTGGCAGTCAGTCGTCAAAATCCGCACCTTTTGAGGGTTCAACCATCGGACCAGTCGACGGTCCAATCCATGCAGAGGCCGCGCCGCGTTGCGGATGCGTCGACAAATCCACCGTCTCATAACTGTCATAGGTTTCTCACTGTCCGTTCTTGAACATTCGGCGGCCGCGGCGACGACGGTTGTCGTGCAGGATGGCGACGCGCTCATCTCGCGCGACGCGAACGCCGGGACGTGGACCCTTGCCGCGGGCGGCGCGTCGCTCACCCTCGCCATCGATGCCGGCCGCAGTCTGGCCATCACGAACTTCGTGGCGCCGTCGGGCGCAAACGGTGCGGTCACCGGAGGAGCAGAATCGACGCTGCGTATCGGCAACGAGACGGTCGCGGTCGGCGACCGCGCAGCCGGATTTGCCCTGCGCAGCTCGGGCGCCGCCTCGTTGAACGGCAAGCTGCACCTCGACGCCACCTACGATCTGCCGAGCGCCGGCTTGCAGGTCACTCGCCACTACACGATCGTCTCCGGCTCGCCGACCTTCGAAGCGTGGACGACCTACACGAGCACCAGGGTCTCCGCGACGGTCGCGGACTTGAACGCGCTGCAGATCGCCCTGCCCGCCGGCACCATCCACTGGGTCAGCGGCCTGCAGGGTGACAATGCGACGGTTGAGTCCGACGGCGCATTCACCCGCAGGCAGGCGTCGCTGGCTGTCGGCGGCACACTCGGGCTCGGCGCGCAGGGGCGCGCGTCGGAACAGACGGTGCCGTGGTTCTCCGTCGACGGCGTGCACGACGAATTCTACGGAGCGCTGATGTGGTCCGGCGCCTGGTCCCTCTCGATCACCCGCACCGCCACCGGGCTGGGCGTCATCTTCGGCCTCACACCGATGGCGACGACCTTCAGCGGATCGATCGATGGGCCGCATGTGGTGTTCGGCGCCGCCGCTGGAGGGCTTTCCGAAGCAACCGCCGCGCTTCAGTCCTACGCATTGACAGGCATCCGTGGCGGGCGGTCGTTGACGCCGCGCGTCACGTACAACACCTGGTATGCGTACGGCGCCGCGATCGACGAAGCGACGCTCGAAGCTGAAATGGACCGGGAAGCGGCACTGGGCGCCGAACTCTTCGTCCTCGACGCCGGCTGGTACACCGGCGCCGGTCAGGCCGACGCCTTCGACTTCGATGCAGGCCTCGGATCGTGGACGGCCGATCCCGCGAGGTTTCCCGATGGGCTGGCGGCGCTGCGCGACTACGCGCACGCGCTCGGACTGCAGTTTGGCATCTGGGTCGAGCCCGAACGGATCAACCTGTCGCTCGTCGGGGCGTCAGGCGTCGACGAATCGTGGCTGGCAACCGCGGGCGGTGAGTAC
>JBPYEE010000566.1:0-7395 GCA_051985095.1 Vicinamibacterales bacterium
CGACGTCGAACGCAGCCAGCGTCGAATGCGTGATCTCGCCGGCGCGGCCGTACTCGACGCGCAGCAAGTTCCAGGCGAGCCGCTCGACGTCGAACGGATCGGATCCGATCACGTACCGCGGCGCCAGCTCATCGATGCACGCGACGACGGTCGCGGTCTTGTTGACCATCCGCAGCTCGCCGACGCCGGTGAGCCCGTTATCGGTCATCAGCTCGAGGAACACGAGCTCGCGCCACGGGGTCCCGACGACGGTCGTGCGCGCGGAAACGATCTTCACACGCGCACCGCAATCGGCGACGCGACGGCATCGGGCGCGTACCGCTTGAGGATCGCGATGCCGACGTCGGCTGTGGAACGCATCTCAGGAGCTGTACATGATGCTCAGGCCGCCGTCGACGGCGACGGACGCGCCGGTCATCGCGGACGCTTCGTCCGACGCGACGAAGGCGACGACGTTGGCGATCTCCATTGGCGTCGCGATCCGCCCGAGCGGATGGTTGCGCAGCGTGCGCCGCTCGGCTTCGGCGGGATCGGGCTGGGTCTGCAGCCACTCCTCCACCAGCCGCGTTCGGGTATAGCCGGGCAGCACGGCGTTGACGCGGATCCCCTGCGGCGCGTACTCGAGCGCGAGGCTGCGCGTCATGCCGACGAGACCGGATTTCGCGGCGGCGTACGGAAACATCCCGGCGATCGTCATCGTCGCGTGAATCGAGGCGATGTTGACGATCGATCCGCGCCCCGCCTTCGTCATCGCGCGCAGGGCGTACTTAGCGCACAACCACGCGCCCTTGAGGTCGACGGCGAAGACGCGATCCCAGTCGGCCTCGCTCATGCGGGTCGCGTCGAAGTACGCGTTAATACCCGCGTTGTTCACGAGGACGTCGAGGATGCCGTGCATGCGGACGACGCCCTCGATCGTCTCGCGCACGTCGGCCTCCGACGTGATGTCGGCGCGGCGGAATTCGACCGGTCCGCCAATCGCCGCGGCTGCCTCCAGCCCGACGTCGGCGTCGACGTCGGCGAACGACACCGTTGCGCCCTCGGCAACGAACTTCTCGACGATCGCGCGGCCGATGCCGCGCGCGCCGCCGGTCACGAACGCAATCTTTCCGCCCAATCGCTGCATCGTGCGGGCGTAATACTATACGTCTCCGTGAAGGCATTCCTAGCCTGCCCGGCGGCGGTGACGCTGCCGCATGCACGATGACGGCTGGACCGGAAAACGGGTTGAACCGTGCGCCGGTCGGCACGCTGTCCGACGGACGGGCGGCCGGATCTAGACGGTGAGCGCGGGCGCGCGGGTCGAGATCCGGACGATCCCGTACGGCGCCGTCATCACTTCGATCACCGCACCCGATCGAAGCGGCAGATCAGCGACATCGTGCTAGGGTTCGACGAGCTCCAGGGATATCTCACGCACCCCCGTACTTCGGCGCCGTCGTCGGGCGGTACGGCAACCGCATCGCGAAGGGACAGTTCACGCTCGACGGCGCAGCGTTTCATCTCGCCGCCAACGACGGATCGAATCATTTGCATGGCGGCGTGACCAGTGATTCAGTTCTTGAACCGGCAGCCGCTGGCGAGGCACTTCATTTGGCGCAGATCCGCTGTGGTTGCGCGATCGAATGGCGGGACATTACGGGGTCGGTCAGGCATCGAACGTCGTCTTTACAGAGCATGAAGCCGCTACTGCAGCCTGTCGCGTGCGAGCAGAAACTCGAAGACCGCCCAAATCTCGTCGGACGAGAGTAACCCGCCAAAAGCGGGCATCGTCGTACCGGCGCGGCCCTTCATCACCGTCGCCTTGAACCGCGAAGGCGGCAGCGGCGTGCGGAACAGCTCCTTGCCCGCGCCGCCGCTCGCCTGATGACACCCGGAGCACCGAGAGCGGTAAACTCGCTCGCCGAGGGCGATCGACTCTTCGGTCCCGAGGGCCCTGTCTGACGGCGTCGCGCCGTTGCCCGGCAGTGCGGTACTCGCGCTCGTCTGCGTCGCAGACGTGGGCTGCAGCGATGGCTCTCCGCTTTTGACGGGTTCGCCGCCGTCGCTCGCCGGAAATCCGTAGCCCGGCAGCACGCGCCCGCCGAGCGTACTGCCTGGCTGCCCGACGCGAGGCACCGCGCCCTCGCGAGCGACGAGATCGCTGCCCGAGTCGGTCGTCGGCGCCTTCGCATCGAGCGCGAAGACCCAAAGATTCCCGGCCTTCGGCTCCTTGTAATAGAAGGTCATGTCGCCGCCGATTCCGCCGGATGGCACTGCGACGTACTGTGTCCCATCGAGCTCATACGTAATGGGGCTGCCGATGATTCCCGAACCCGTCTGGAACTTCCAGAGCTGCGCGCCCGTGCGCGCGTCGAGCGCGACGAAGTGCCCGCGCATATCGCCAGTGAAGACGAGACCGCTCGATGTCGCGACCGCGCCGGCCCAGAATGGCGCGGGGCTCACGACGCGCCAGCGCACCTTCCTCGCGACGACGTCGAAGGCGACGAAGTTCCCGGGATGCTCGCTCGACAGGTACTGCTGGTAGTCGGCGCCGAGGTACCACTCACCGTTCGCCGGCAGCGTGACCTTGTCCTCGCTCCAGAATTTCATCCCCATCGCCCACTGGTTGGACATGAAATAGAGCGTCTTCAGCTCCGGGTTGTACGCGAGGGGCTGCCAGTCGATCGATCCCTCGAGGCTCGGGATGATCGGCCCGACCTCGGGGCCGCCGGTCGCCGGCAGCATGTCCTTGTTCACGATCGGCCGCCCCGTAACCGGATCGAGGCCCTTGGCCCAGTTGATGCCCGGCACGATCGGCTCGCCGTAGAGGAACTTCCCATTCGTGCGATCGAGCGCGTAAAAGAAGCCGTTCTTGTCGTGATGGAAGAGCGCTTTCACGGTCTCGCGCCCGCCGAGAGCGACGTCCGCGAGCACCGGAGTACTGACCGAGTCGTAGTCCCAGCAATCATTTGGAGTGTACTGGAATCCCCACACGATGCGTCCGGTGATGGCGTCGAGCGCGAGCGTCGACGCGGCCCATTTGTTGTCACCCTGGCGTAGGTGGCAGTTCCAGGGCGCGGCGTTGCCGGTGTTCCAGTAGACGAGGTTCAGGTTCGGATCGTAGACGCCGGTCGTCCATGTCGGCGCGCCGCCGTTCTTCCAGGTGTCGCCAGGCCAGGTCTCGTTGCCCGGCTCGCCAGGTTCAGGGATCGTGTACGTCGTCCAGCGCAGCGCTCCCGTTCTGGCGTCGAAGGCCTTGACGAAGCCGCGGACGCCGAACTCGCCGCCGGCTACGCCCGTCAGGACCATGTCTTTTACGACGAGCGGCGCGCCGGTGATGCTGTATCCCTCCTGCCAGTCAGTCACCCGCGTCTCCCACACGACGTGGCCGTCGTCGCGGTGGAGAGCGACGAGGCGCGCGTCCATCGTGCCGACGAATACCAACTCGCTCCACAGCGCGACGCCGCGGTTGTTTGAGCCGCAGCAGTAAACGCGCTCAACGTCTTTGCCGACCTTCGGGTCGTAGCTCCATTTCTTCCGGCCCGTACGCGCGTCGATCGCGAAGACGCGCGACTGGTCCGCGGACAGGTACAGCACGCCGTTATGGACGAGTGGCGTGGCCTGCAAGCCACGGTTGTCCCCTCCGGTCGCGAAGACCCACGCCGGCCGCAGGCGCGCGACGTTGGCCGGCGTAATCCGCGCCAGGCGCACGAAGCGCTGGCCGAAAGGATCACGCCCGTACGAGAGCCACGACGAGGTGTCGCTCGCCGCGTTTTCGAGCTGCGCCGTCGTGATCGACTGCGGCCCGGCAGCCGCGACGTACGACAGGAGCACGAGCACTGGCGCGAGCCGATGCATGTATCCTCCGTCGCGGCACAGGGTGGTATGGGCGACCTGGAATCGGCCCCTCCCCGCCGCGGCGCTTGACGATCTCACGGAGCGCGGTCGGCCGCAAGGCCTTCTCGGCGCGAGTCGCTGAGGATCTACTCGATCGATCCGGAGTGTTTAGATCGTGATGATCTTGCGGACACAACGTGCCCGGTGGGCCCAAACGAGAATCTCTTCGGCCCGAAAGCGTTACCTGCGTGCTCGGAATGGACTGTCACTCATATGACCGGATAGACCGGGATGAGGTGGCTCGTCGCACTGGACGATTTCCGCAACCGGCTCATCCGGGAGGCGGCATGAAATCCTGTCGAATCCCAATCGCCCGTGAGACAGGGATTGGAACTCGCAGCGAGACCTGTTTCTGGACGTGGTGATCGCGCGCACCTGCCGTCCACGCAAATCCTCTCGATTCGCCCTGTTCTGTCCCATCGCTTAGCCGAAATCAGCGGTCAGATTGCACCCGCGCCAGATCGCGGAGAACACTGATATGGATGGACGAACGATGGGGGCCGTCATCGCCGTCGCATTTGGCGGTGGCTCGGCGCTTGCCGGCGCCAATGCGCTGCCGTCTCCCTGGCGGGGCCGGATGATCGAGTTCAGCCTTGTCTAGTCCGGCGTGCTGGTCGCCGCCCTGAGCGTGTTCGACGCCCACGGCCCACTGGGCACCACCTTTCGGGGCGATGTGGACGGCATCGCGGTCACCTTCGAGGTCATGGGCATCATCGCCGCAGTCTGGCTGCTCCGCCGGTTGGGCCGCGCGCGGTTTCTTCTGCCGGCGATTGGCTTCATCGTCGGGCTGCACTTCATTGGCCTCTGGCGAGCGACCGATCTGTCGGTCTTCGTGTGGGTCGCGGCGGCAATGTGTCTGATCTGCGGGCTGGCGGTCTTTGCGCCTGAGACCCGAACGATCGACACGCGACGAGTCATCGCGGGATTCGGCTCGGCACTCGTGCGGTGGGCGGCGGGGTTCGCAACGCTGATTCCAAGATAAGCGTCCGCGACGGTAATCCAAGGTTGTCGTGGGTGGCGTCTTCAGTGCAGTGTCCCGAGTCGCAAGATCCAGGGCGCGATGCGAACCGTGCGCAACAGACCCATCGGCTCCCAGGGGTCGGCGGCGAAGCGTGCCGCGATGACCGCAGCCGACTCCGCCCGCACAATGTGCAGCACATCTGGGCCATCCTCGAGCGGACCGCCGATCACGACGAAGCCCTCCCCGAGAAGGGCGTTCATGAAATCCGCATGCGCCCGCCACGCATCCTGCGCCTCCAGCGGACGGTCGGGCCGATAGGCCGGACCTCGAGTCCGGATAACGGCGAACAGCCCTGCCATGGCCAGATCGTAGTCGATTTCACTCGGTTCGCGATTTCCCGAATCTGCGTCAATCCTATGACGCGGCGTACGCCGACTACGTGCGGGGCGAGTGGCGTGTTACGGGTGCTTATACGCATCCCGTCCAAACGCGAGATGTGCACTTGTTCGACGATTACGGTAGCAATGCCCTGACATTCGCCGACATTCTAGTGCGACGACGCATACTTGGATCGTCGCAACTGTCTCTCGACTACACTCAGTACACTCATAAAGATGGCGTCTATCCAAATGGCAGCGGAGACGAGCCTCGCAACGCTGTCGATGTCCGTTTCAACGGGGTGCACGGCACGCTTGACCGGGATATTGAAGCCATGGATCAACATGGTGAAATCGGTTATCAGACCCTTTGCGTTCGAGTCACTGGCTGGCTACACACCGTTGGACATTAAGTGGAAGCCACGCTTTGGTCTGAGCGCTGATTTCGCCACTGGCGACCACGATCCGCGTGACAATCACTTCGAAACCTTCAACCCGCTTTTTCCAAACGGTTTTTGACTGGTCGACTACACCGGGTATTCGAATCTCATCCACTGACGCCCACGGTCACGTTTCACCCGAGGCCTGGCATCGGCCTATTGATGGCGGTTGCCAAGCAGAGGCGCGCTCCCACTGCAGACACGCCTCTTGCCGGAACGGCTGGACCGCCGGGGCGTTCGCCTTCGCTCTCTCCGAGCTCAAATGAATCAACGCGCCTGCGGTTCGACGGGAAAGAGTCGGAGATCACCCGCAGTGAGGCGCACGCGCAAGGTGTAGCGGCCCGGGCCGTCCCACGAGAACGACCGAAACAGACCGCTCCGTGCAGCGCCGAACGACTGAGCCGTGATGTCTCCGGCGATTACCCGTACATCGACGTGTCCGTACTCCTCAGGGTGCGGCACGTCAATGTCGATATCGCCCGCCCACGATCCCAGGTCCTTGTTGCCCGTGATTCCGATGACACGGATGTCACCCGCACTGAGGTTCAACCTGAGGTCCGAGACTGAAGGCACCTCGATAACGACCTTCACGTTGTTGTGAGGGCCATCGGTGAGGATGGTGGCGGTCTTGGCGGCCGCGTCTGCGGCGATCGACACACGAACCTGTGAATCGTCGGATGAGGTGCGCCATTCGACCAGAATGCGGTCGGCACGGCCCGCTTTGATGGTGTAATCACCAGCCGAGAGGTCGAGCCGAATCTGGCCGCCCGCCACGAATGGTCGTTCCTGCTGCCCTTGGTTCGCCCACACAGGGGCGGTGAGCAGCACAACCGAAACTGACGCCGCTGCGAACGCGCGCTTCATCGGCCCCCCTCAGCTAAACATACAGCCGCCAGCCTGCTCAATCGTGACGATCGTTTGTTCACGATTGTTCACAACCAGAAGTTTTGAGCGACCCAAGCGCTGCGTCGTACATCGCTGGGAGCCTCACCTCGATCGACGGATGGGGATCAAGATCCGCCGGATGAATGATTTGCGCAGAAAGCGTGATCACTATCACTCGCCGGCAACGTCGGCAAATCTTAATCGTCAATCGCTTTTCCGCTGGCGTTACGTCACAAACCACGTGACAGGGTCTCTTCAGGCCTCGATTCCGCGCGAGGCCGACGTAAGTGAGATTGCCGTTCCCGCTCAGCTGAGCCACTGAAAAGCGAAAATTGGTCGCTCGCGGCTTGGTCGATCCTGAGATGGAACAATCGCGCCAACCGCCTCGCCTAAGCGCGGCGTCCACTCCTACACGCGATTGGCAAAAATCAGTCTGTTGCCGAACGGGTCTTTAATCCCCACCTCTCTCGTTCCCCAAGGCGTCTCCTGCACTGCACCAGGCCTCGCGTATTTGTATTTCTTTCCAGACAATTGTTGTTGAAAAGCGTCTAGGTCGGTAGTTTCAACCCGTAGAGCCGCGCCAGGTGTGGAGTCGCCGTAGTGCTCCGATAACTGGATTACACACTGGTCCTTGGATACCTGGATATAGAGTGGTGCACCGTCCTCAAACCGGTGCTCCCAATCGACAGCGAAGCCGAGAAAGCCGACATAGAACTCCTTCGCCTTCGCTTCATCGAACATCCGCAGGATTGGCACGGTCTTTCCCAAACTCATCTGAGAGCTCCTTCCAACCCGAAATCGGTTGCGACAGATTACCACCCGCCCGTTCGATCGAACGCGCTTCGCGTCACGC
>JBPYEE010000567.1:0-7190 GCA_051985095.1 Vicinamibacterales bacterium
CGGCTGGCGCTGTTTCTCGCGGTCGTCGGACCGGGGTTCATCACCGCGAATGTCGACAATGACGCCGGCGGCATCTTTACCTACTCGCAGGCGGGCGCGCAGTTCGGTTACTCGCTGCTCTGGACGATGATTCCGATTACGGTCGCGCTGATCGTCGTCCAGGAGATGGCCTCGCGCATGGGCGCGGTGACCGGCAAAGGTCTGAGCGATCTGATCCGCGAGCAGTTCGGGTTCCGCCTGACGTTTTTCCTCATGGTGACGCTCATCGTCCTGAACTGGACCAACGTCGTCGCCGAGTTTGCCGGCGTCGTCAGCAGCCTCGAGCTGTTCGGCCTGTCGAAGTACCTGGTGGTCCCGGCGACGGCGACGCTCGTCTGGGTCCTGGTGGTGCGCGGCACCTACTCGAGCATTGAAAATATCTTTCTCGCGGCGTCGGGCTTCTACGTCTGCTACATCATCGCCGGCGTGCTGGCGCATCCCGACTGGAAGGCCGCCGCGTTTGCGACGGTGACGCGCCCTCAGGCGGCCGGGATCCGCAACTACGGGTACGTGTACATGGTCGTCGGGCTCGTCGGCACGACCATCGCACCCTGGATGCAGTTCTATCTCCAGTCGTCGGTCGTTGAGAAAGGCATCACCACACGGCAGTACCGCGCCGCCCGGTGGGACGTGATTCTCGGCTGCGTCTTCACCGACATCGTCGCCTGGTTCATCATCGTGGCGTGCGCAGCGACGCTGTACGCGGCCGGCCGGCACAACATCGCCAACGGCGCCGACGCGGCGCAGGCGCTGCGTCCGCTGGCCGGCGAATACGCGTACCTGCTGTTTGCGGCGGGCCTGTTCAACGCGTCGCTGTTTGCCGCGTCGATCCTGCCGATTTCGACGGCATACGCGGTGTGCGAGGGGCTGGGACTCGAGTCAGGACTCGACAAGCGATTCCACGAAGCACCGCTCTTCTACTGGCTCTATACGCTGCTGATTGTCTTTGGCGCCGGCGTGCTGCTGCTCCCCCACGTACCGCTGGTGACCGTGGCGGTGCTCTCGCAGGTGGCCAACGGCGTCGTCTTGCCGTTCGTGTTGATTTTCATGCTGCTCTTGACCAACGACCCCGCCCTGATGGGCGAGTACGTCAACGGGCGCAGGTTCAACGTGATCGCGTGGGCCACGGTGGCCGTCATGATCGTGCTGACGCTGGTGATGTTTCTCAAACCCTGAGCGCGCTAGCGGTTGAGATCCACCCAGACGCTCTTGACCTGCGTGTAGTGCTCCAGGGCGTGGAGGCTCATCTCGCGCCCAAAGCCGCTCTGTTTGTACCCGCCGAAGGGCGCCGCCGTGTCGTAGACGTTGTACGTGTTGATCCAGACGGTGCCGGCCTGCAGCTTCCGCGCGACGTAGTGCGCTTTCTTGATGTCCCTGGTCCAGACGGCGGCCGCCAGGCCGTAGGCTGAATCGTTGGCGCGCGCGATGGCTTCGTCGACGTCGCCGAACTCGATTGCCGCCAGCACCGGGCCGAAAATCTCCTCGCGCGCAATCGTCATCTCCGGCGTCACGTGGTCGAACACCGTCGGCTGCAGAAAATACCCCTTGCCGGTGCCGATATCGGCGCGGGCTCCGCCGGCCACGAGCTCGGCGCCTTCCCGTTTGGCCGTTTCGATGTAGCGCAGATCCGTTTCGAGCTGCTTCCGGGACGAGATCGCACCGAGCCGTGTCTTGGGATCCATCGGGTCGCCGGGCGCGAGCCGTTTGGCGCGCGCCGCCACCTTGTCGACGAATTCGGCTTTGATCGAGCGGTCGACCAGCAGCCGGGACCCGGCGGCGCAGACCTCGCCCTTACCGTAGAAAATGCCGCTCGTGGCACCGCGAAGGGCGGCGTCGAGGTCGGCATCGGGAAAAACGATGTTCGGCGACTTCCCGCCGAGCTCGAGCGTGATCCGCTTCAACGTGTCGGACGCACCCTTCATGATCGCCCGGCCGGTCGACGTGTCGCCGGTAAATGCGATCTTGTCGATGCCGGGATGCTCGACGAGCATGCGGCCGACGTCGGATCCCGGGCCGGTGATCACGTTCAGCACGCCGGGCGGCAGACCGACCTCTAACGCGATCTCCGCGAGGGCGAGGGCGGTCAGCGGCGTCTGGCTGGCCGGTTTGATAATCACCGTGTTGCCGCAGGCCAGCGCCGGCGCGACCTTCCACGATGTCAGCAGCAACGGAAAATTCCACGGCACGATGGCGGCGACGACGCCCACCGGTTCGCGGAGCGTGTAGGTAAGGACGTTGCCTTTGACGGGGACCGTCTCCCCGTGGATCTTGTCGGCCCATCCCGCGTAGTACTGAAAGCACTCCGCGGCCGCCGGCACCTCGATTTGCCGCGATTCGAAGATCGGCTTGCCGTTGTGCAGCGTTTCGAGGCGCGCGATCTCATCCGCACGCTCGAGCAGCTTCTCGCCGATCCGCCAGACGATCCGCCCCCGCTCGCGGGCCGACCACTGGCCCCACGGTCCGTTCAGCGCCGCACGGGCCGCCGCCACCGCCGCGTCGACGTCGGGTTGCCCGGCGGCCGCGACCTCGGCAATCACCTCCTCCGTGGAGGGATTGATGACCGGAATCGTCGCACCGGTGCTTCCGTCGCGCCAGGCGTTGTCGATGAACAACTGCTTGCGGATTGCCGCGGTCGTCGTCATGGATCCCTCTTATGACGCGGTGTCGCCCGGCTTGAGCTCGACGATCTCGACGCGCGATCCGAGCAGCTCGCGGAGCCGGGCCGGCGTGCCGGTCAGCACCGGAAAGGTGCCGTAGTGCATCGGCACGACCTGCTTGACACCGAGCAGCTCGGCTGCCTTCGCGGCCTGCTCCGGCCCCATGGTATAGAAATCGCCGATCGGCAGGAATGCGATCTGAGGCCGATACAGCTCCGCGATCAGCCGCATGTCGCCAAAGAGAGCCGTGTCGCCCGCGTAGTAGATCGTCGTGCCGTTCTCGAACGTGACCACGTAGCCGGTGGCGGCGCCCGCGTAGACGGCCTTGCCGTCCTCTTCGACCGAGCTGCTGTGGAACGCCTGCACCATCGTGATCGACAGGCCGAGCAGGCGCAATGTCCCGCCGGGATTCATGCCCGTCACCTGCTGGAGTCCCTTGCGCTCAAAGAACAGCGCGAGCTCGAACGGCGCGACGACCGGCGCGCTCGTCGCCCGCCCGATCGGCACGACGTCGCCGGTGTGATCGCCGTGGCCGTGGGTGACCAGAATCAGGTCGACGTGGCCGATTTTCTTCGCCGCTTCGGGGGCGCTTGGATTGCCGGTCACCCAGGGATCGAACAGGACCTTCTTGCCGCCCGGCGACGTCATGAGGAACGTCGCATGACCGAGCCAGGTGTAGGCGAGGTTAGCCATCGTTACTGCTCCGTTCGGACGTATTCGAAATCAACTGGCAGTTGATTGATGCCGCGGCGCGGCGGGGCGATGTAGTTCGCGAACTTGCCCGGCTCGTACACGGGCTCGGCCATGATGCTCAGCAGGTAGTCGCTGTCGGCCGCTGACGGCAGCCACTCACCCTGGCGGCGGTGCCACTCGTCTTCGGAGAGCGGCTGGCCGTTCGGATCGAAATGGAACCCGGCATACATCCCGATGTGGCGGTTGAACTTGCGATCAGGCAGCCGCAGCCGATCCGACACGCCGTACTGTTCCAGGATGCGGTTCCACCGTTCGACGCCCGCGGCGCAGTCGCCGACGTACCAGTCGCGCAACACCTCGTTCATCGCGTTGCGCATCAACACGTCTTTGACCACGGACCGGCCCTCTTCGAAAAACTCCATGTGATAGGACGCGGCTCTCAGCACGTGGTCATCGGCGAAGGTCTCTTCTTTCGCACGGCCCTTGAGGCCGTTGGCGAAGTACGAGGCGGCGTTGCTGGACACCTCGCCGCCGTGCAGGTCGAGGCTCAGGCTGAACCACTGGTTGAGATGTTTCTGAATCGTGGGAATGTCGATGCCACCCAGCTTGCGCACGTCCTCCGAGAAGCCGCTCTTTTTCAGGAGCTGGCAGGTCCGCTCGAGGATGCGCGCCACGCCCGACTCGCCGACGAACATGTGGTGCGCCTCCTCGGTCAGCATGAAGCGAGTCGTCCGCGCGAGCGGATCGAGCGAGCTTTCCGAGAGCGACATCAGCTGCGATTTGCCGTCGCGATCGGTGAACATCGTGAACATGAAGAAGTCGAGCCAGTTGTCGATCGGCTCGTTGAACGCCTGCAGGATGCGCGGTTTGTCGCGATTCCCGCTCTGCCGCTCGAGCAGCTCCTCCGCCTCGTCGCGGCCGTCCCGCCCGAAGTAGGAGTGCAGCAGATAGACCATCGCCCAGAGGTGCCGTCCCTCTTCGACGTTCACCTGAAACAGGTTGCGCAGGTCGTACAGGCTCGGGCAGCGGTTGCCGAGCCATCGCTGCTGCTCGACGCTGGCCGGCTCCGTATCGCCCTGCGTGACGATCAGGCGCCGCAGTTGATTGCGAAATTCGCCGGGCACCTCCTGCCACACCGGCTGCCCGAGAAAATCGCCGAAGCCAATGCGTCGATCGTGAACCGGATCGGCGAGAAAAATGCCCCAGCGGTATTCGGGCAGCTTCACGAACTCGAAATGAGCCCACCCGCGCGCATCGACGCTGACCGCGGTGCGCACGTACACCTGGTGATAGTCCTGGAACCCCTGCGGCCCCATCTCACGCCACCACTGGATGTACTTCGGCTGCCAGTGCTCGAGAGCGCGCTGCAGCCGCTTGTTGCTCGATAAATCGACGTTGTTCGGAATCTTCTCAACAGAAATCATGGCTGCAGCTCTCGGATCGCCACGCCGCGCGCGTCACGTCCGCTTCCAGTCGAACTCGGGCCGCCCCTGCTGGCCATAGGCCTGCAGCGCCCCTTTTTCGCCGACCGCGTTCGGCCGCTGAAAGATCCAGTTCTGCCAGGCGGTCAGCCGGCCGAAGATCTTGGTCTCCATCGTCTCGGGGCCTGCAAAGCGCAGGTTCGCCTCGAGCCCGGTCATCGCGTCGGGGGAGAACGCCGCGCGCGCTTCGACCGCCATGCGGACTTCGTCGTCCCAGTCGATTTCGTCCGGGGCAAAGGTGACGAGCCCGGCCTCCTCGGCCTCGGCCGCGTTGAACGGTCCCTGATGGGCGCCGAGCGCCGCGACGGCATCCGGATCGTCCAGCAAGCGGGTTTCGAGCCGGGTCAATCCGTTGCTCATCGGCAGCGGTCCGAAGTTCATCGGCGACAGGGCGATGACATTCTCTTCGGCATCGTCGTGGAGCATGTACGAGCGGTCCGCGGCCAGCACGAGCTCGACGAGCGATCCCCCGTACGCCGACCCGGGTTCGATCAAGGCGAAGAAGGTGCGCGACGTCAGGTCGAGCCGCTTCAGCGTTCGCTTCATCAGCAGCCTCACCTCGCGCACGAGCCAGTGCGACGCGAGCTCGACGAGGGTCTTGTCGATCGCGAGCACGGCGTCGCGGTCCCCTTCGGTGCGGAGGACCACGGTCCCGACTTCCGGCTCGTTCACGCGCAGACGCAGCAACGCGTCGTCGAGCTCGCGAAACGCACGCAGCGGCCAGAACTGATCGCCGGCGGCCACGATCTCGTCGATGCGTGCCGGCTGCGGTCCGGTCGGCGCGTGAACGGTCAGGTCGGCGGTGCGCTTCGCCCGATTGAGCGCGAGCGCCACGGCCGAATAGGTGATCGAGGCGTCGGTCACCGTCGGGTTCAACGGGTTCAGCACGATCCCCGGTCCATGTGCCGGCCGGTCCGAGGTCCGCGCCAGCTCGGTGGCGCGCTGCCGGACCACGTCGCGGAACTGGCTCGTCGGAGCCACGCGATCGACGAGGCCCCACTCGACGGCGCGCTTCCCCTTGATCCCCTCGACCAGCGTGCTGAAGAAATCGGCGCGATCCCGGCGGACGTGCCGCTTGTCGACGACGCGCGTCAGGCCCCCGGTTCCCGGCAGGACGCCGAGCAGCGGTGCTTCGGGGAGGGCCACCGATGAATTGCCGTCGTCGACGAGGACGATCTCGTCGCACGCCAGGGCGAGCTCGTAGCCGCCACCCGCGCACGTGCCGTTGACCGCCGCGAGAAACTTGATCTGCGAATGCGCGCTGGCGTCTTCGATGGCGACCCGCGTCTCGTTCGTGAACTTGCAGAAATTGACCTTCCATCCGTGCGTCGAGCCGCGCAGCATCATGATGTTGGCGCCGGCGCAGAAGATACGCTCCTTGGGCGACGTCAGGATGACGGCGCGCACCTCGGGGTGCTCGAAGCGGATGCGCTGAATCGCGTCGGCGAGCTCGATGTCGACCCCCAGGTCGTAGGAGTTGAGCTTGAGTTTGTAATCCGGCTTCAGGCCGGCGTTCTCGTCGACGTCCATCGACAGCGTCGCGATGGGCCCGTCGCAGGCGAGCTTCCAGTGGCGGTAGCGGCTGGGATGCGTCTCGAAGGTGACCATTGAAATTGAACGCTCGTTCAAACTAATTTAAGGCTGTGACCGCACGCGAGTCAACACCCGAACCACCCGCGTCGGCCGCGCGCGGCCGCGCGCGCCGCGCCCCGCGCCCGCGGAATCTCGATCCCCAGGCGACGACGCGGGTCGACATCCTCAAAAGCGCGGCCAAAGCCTTTCGCAAGCTGGGCTATCACGGCGCAACGGTCGAGCAGATTGCCGCGGCGTTGCACATGAAGAAAGGCAACCTCTACTACTACTTCAAGAACAAGGAAGAAATTCTGTTCGCGTGCCACCAGTATTCGCTCGACGGCCTGATCCGGCTGCTCGACGACGTCGAGGCGGGCGACCTGCCGCCCGATCAGAAGCTGCGCCGCCTGATCGCCGCCTTCGTCCATCTGATTCTGGACGAGCTGCACGGTACGGCGCTCTTCCTCGACCTCGAAGCGCTCTCACCGGCGCATCTGAAGGCCGTCATCGTGCGCCGCGATCGATTCGATCGCGGCATCCGCCAGGTGCTCGAAAACGGCATGGCGCAGGGCGTGTTCGCGCGCAACGATCCGAAGCTGCTGACGTTTGCGCTGATGGGCGCCGTCAACTGGATTCCGCGCTGGTTCAAAGCGGAAGGGCCAGCCAGCTCGCAGCAAATCGCCGACACCTTCGCGGACTTTTTCATCAGCGGGTTGACGCGCTGACGCATGGAACGGCTCAAAGGCGC
>JBPYEE010000568.1:0-3110 GCA_051985095.1 Vicinamibacterales bacterium
GCAATCACGACGAGCGAGGTGGGAAACGCGTGCGCTGGTCTAGTCAAGTGAAAAATATTTTCTTTTTGAATTGACAACGCTCGCGCTGCTTCTTAAGGTCTAGTCTTTCTGTCCGCGTTCAGCATGACCACGATCGCACGCACCATCCGAGCGCCACGCGGCACGTCGATCACCTGCAAAGGATGGCCGCAGGAAGCAGCGCTGCGGATGCTGATGAACAATCTCGATCCCGACGTTGCTGAACGGCCCGACGAACTGGTGGTGTACGGCGGATCGGGCAAGGCGGCGCGGAATTGGGCGGCGTTTGACGCGATCGTCCGGTCGTTGCAGGCGCTCGAGCACGACGAAACGCTGCTCATCCAGTCGGGCAAGCCGGTCGGCATCTTCCAGACGCATCCGGGCGCGCCGCGGGTCCTCATCGCCAACGCGCTGCTCGTGCCGGCCTGGGCCACGTGGGAGAATTTTCGCGACCTCGAGCACCGCGGCCTGACGATGTTCGGACAGATGACGGCGGGTAGCTGGATCTACATCGGCAGCCAGGGCATCGTGCAGGGTACGTACGAAACACTCGCGGCCGTCGCACGCAAGCACTTCGCCGGTTCGCTGAACCGTCGCCTCGTCGTCACCGCCGGGCTCGGCGGCATGGGCGGCGCCCAGCCGCTTGCCGTGACGTTGAATGGCGCCGCCGCACTGGTGGTCGAGGTCGACCCCAGCCGGATCCAGCGTCGGCTCGCCACCCGGTATCTCGATGAAGCGACCGACAGTCTCGACGAGGCGCTGGCGCGCGTTCGCCAGTGGACCCGCGACGGCCAGGCACGGTCGATCGGGCTCCGCGCGAATGCCGCCGACGTTCTGCCGGCGCTTGTCGCCCGCGGAGTGACACCCGACGTGGTGACCGATCAGACCTCCGCACACGACGCGCTCAACGGGTACGTGCCGAACGGCATGAGCCTCGAGGACGCGCTGCGCCTGCGCGACCGGGATCCGCAGGAGTACGTCAAACGGTCGATGGCGGCGATGGCCGCGCACGTCCGCGCCATGCTGACGCTGCAGCGCCGCGGCGCCGTCACCTTCGATTACGGCAACAACATTCGCGCGCAGGCGAAGCTCGCGGGCGTGGCCGATGCATTCGATATTGCCGGGTTCGTGCCCGAGTACATCCGGCCGCTGTTTTGCGAAGGCAAAGGCCCGTTCCGCTGGGCGGCGCTATCGGGCGATCCCGACGATATCCGCGTCAGCGACGAGGCCGCGCTCGAAATGTTCGGTCACGACGAGGCGCGCGCACGATGGATTCAGCTGGCGCGCGAACGCGTGGCCTACCAGGGGCTGCCGGCCCGGATTCTCTGGCTCGGCTACGGTGAGCGCGCGCGGTTCGGCCTGCGGTTGAACGAGCTCGTGCGGGAAGGAAAGATTCGGGCCCCGATCGTGATCGGCCGCGATCACCTCGACACCGGCTCGGTCGCGTCGCCCACTCGCGAGACGGAAGGGATGCGCGATGGCAGTGACGCGATCGCCGACTGGCCGATTCTGAATGCGCTCCTGAACGCCTCAAGCGGCGCCACGTGGGTTTCGGTGCATCATGGTGGCGGCGTGGGCATCGGCTATTCGCTCCACGCCGGCATGGTCATCGTGGCCGATGGCACCAGCGACGCGGACGAGCGACTCGAGCGCGTATTGACCTGCGATCCCGGGATCGGCGTCATCCGCCACGCGGATGCCGGCTACCCGGAGGCGATCGCAACAGCGGAACGACAAGGTTTGCGGATTCCGATGCGTGAGGACGGCGCATGTTGACCCCCCGAACATCTCTGGCCCGCCGCGTCACCGCGGCACTCGATGCTTCTCCATCCCGCATCCCGGTGCTGATCGGCGGGTGCGGCAGCGGCCGCACAACACTGCTGCAGCAGCTCCGGGAACGGATCGGCCGCACGTCGGCGCAGTTTGTCGACGTGGAGCGCACGGCCACGACGCCGGAACGATTTCTGCGCGCCGTGATCGATCGGTCGCCCTTCCCGTTTACGGCCGCGCCGCGGGCCGGCGCACGCGCCGCATTCGAGGCGACGATCGAATTCTTTACCCAGGCGAAGACGCCGGCCAGCGAGCCGGCGCTGTTTCTGCTCGACGAATTCCTCGAGCTCCGGACGTTCGAGAGCTTCCCGGGTCTGCGCCGGGTGCTCCACGAGTTCATCGACGCAGTGGGCAGCACCGGGAACCGCTTCGTCTTGACCAGCCGGTACACCGCGCGGGTGGCGCGACTCCTGCGCGATCGCCCGGCGCGATTCGAAGTGATCCCGATGCCGACGCTCACCGTCGAGGACACCGCCGACATCCTCGGACCGACCGGCGCGCCGCATGATGCCGCCGAAGCCGATTACCTGGCTCGGACCGTTCTGTCGCTGGCCGACGGCCGGCCTGCCTATGTCTGCGCGATTGCCGATGAACTGCAGATGATGCGCGAGCACGGCGTCGCGGGTGGTGGCGATACGGTCAGCGCGCTCGCGGCGCTGCTCGCCGCGGACGGCCGCATTGCCAAGCAGTGCTTCTTCTGTTACGAGCTGCGCCTGCACCGCGCCCGCGGCTATGGCGCCCTCAAGGCCATCCTCGAGATCCTCGGCGAGGAAGAAGGGCTGACGCTGACCGAAATCTCGCAGCGGCTGCAGCGCACGCCGGGATCGACCAAGGATTATTTGTCGTGGCTCGAAGACGTCGATCTGGTCACGTCGCGTCAGAAGCGCTACAGCTTCACGGATCCGCTGCTGCGCGTGTGGGTCCGACTCCATTGCCGCGCGTCGGCTCCGACCGAGGACGACCTCGCCCGCGAGGTGCATCGGTATGCGGTCCCCCGGCTGCCGCCCGCGGCCGACACCCCGTCCTCGTCGACGCCGCCCGCGAAGCCACAGCCCGAGCCGGCGTTTGCGATGGCGGGCTCGCCATCGACGGGGATCATTGAAATTGACTGACTGAAGGGCGGAGGGCTCCGCCCCACCGGCGGGTGGCGCCGACGCGCGTCGCGCCGCCGGCGGCGAATGTGGGCGCCCTCAGCGCGGTTTCCGCGGACGCCGGCGCCCGCAAAGCGTGATCGCCCGTGAATCGTGCAGCGATTCGCGGAT
>JBPYEE010000569.1:0-5194 GCA_051985095.1 Vicinamibacterales bacterium
TATCAAGGACCGGTGTGTCCATACACCCGAGTTTACTTTGGCGAAATGATCCGGGCAGACGTTTGGAACCGACGGTAATTGGAATATGTGGCGACGCACTCGATCATCTGGCTGTCGATCTGGTTGAAGACAGTCCGGTAATGCTCCACCATTCGCGCGGGTACCCACATGTCGAGCCTTCCATCGTGCCGATAGTTCACCACAATCGAAACCTGCGGCGCGTACGGCTGGGTCAGTGTCAGGTTCGTCCGCAGCGCGTTGCCATCTGAAACTCGAAACCAAATGGCACCACTGGAAACGACATCGCGGTGCCCGTCGTCGTCGACAATCACCGTGGGGTGTTGCAGCTCGGCAAATGTAACCTTCCACGCCGCGACACCGTCTATCGTCTGCGCGCGTTCATGTTCGTCCAACGTGAATGTGAAACGGGTCTGATAGCTTGGATCCAGAAACTGCAAGGCGAGTGTCGGATTGTTGAAGTTGCGGTGAATCGTTCCGATGTTAAACCGGGCGCTTTCCTCGGCTATGACGTGCAGCCGCGAGGCAAGGTCAGGCAGTGGATCCTTCAGCGTGCGCTCCAACCGGGCGGAACTCCCTGGAACGGCTCGACCATCAACAGCAACGACATTGCGAATGGAAAGCCACCGTTGGTCGTCGGCGATCCACATGAACAGCATCTCGGACTTCATCGTTCGAGTGCGCGCAGGCAGTGTCCTGACGCCGGTATCAAACTCGGTCTGTTTGTACACCTCATCGCTGATGACAACGGCGAAATCCTGCTCGAATCGCCGAACGTAAAGACCCGCCCTGGCAAGAATGTCAGACAGTGGCTGTCGATCTTCATTTACTCGGCTCGGTAGCTCGCCAAGGGCAAGCAAGGTCTGAGCGAAGATGAGTCCGAAGGTTACCGGCCACAACGCGTTCGGTGACATAAGCACCCTGTTTCTTCTGGTTGTGACAAACGTCTCCGTTCATTCCGACCGTCCGTCTTTGAAATGTTCCCGCGAACAAGCGCCGCCAGGATTCCGCTCGCAGTTCATTTGGGCGTTGATTTCCCCGGCCTTAACCGCGCGTTGTGACCAAGGCAGCGACGCGTCAAAAACCGGGCAACCAATGTCAGCGCGCGGTGAAAAGCCGCGAGATCGCTCTCCACACGTTGCTGCTGGTGGCAGGAAATACTGAAGACGTTGGACACAGCCATTCGTCGCAGCAGTGGTTACTCGGAACGCAGGGTCGTCGCCGGATCGATGTGCGCCGCGCGCCAAGCCGGCCATCCGGCCGCGCACGCTGCGACAGCGATGAGGACGAGCACGGCATCGGTCAGGGTCGCCGGATCACGCGGTGTAAGACCGTAGAGAAGCGTCGCGACGAATGTCGCGGCCCACATGCTCCCGAACACGCCGACCACGATGCCCGTTCCCACGAGCAACGCCACCCTTGACAGCACGAGTCGAACCACGGCCGCGGGCGCTGCGCCGAGCGCCATGCGGATCCCAAGCTCGGCTTGCCGTTGGGCGACACCGTACGAGAGGACGCCGTACAGACCCAGTGCTGCCAGTAGCAGCGCGAGCCCACCGAAGCACCCGGACACCATCGCGACGAGCCGCTCCTGCGCAAGCGACGCGTTCACCTGATCGGCGAGCGGTCGGAACGTCAACAAGAGCCCTGAATCGACCGCGCCGATGGCTGCGGCGACGCTCTTGATCAATCCACTGGCGCGCTCGTGCTCCGCACGAATGTTGAGGCTGAACCCTTGCAGAGGAGACGCATCGTCGAGTTGTGCCAACGGAGTGTAGACCGTTGGGGGTACCGTCTCTCGTGGCGAGCCATACACCGCGTCGGCGACGACGCCCACGACCTCCATCGGAGGGCCCGGTGAGGGCACCGTGATGGTGATCGTGTGGCCAAGCGGGCTCCGTCCGTTGAAGAACGCTCGCACGAGTGCCTGATTCACCACGGCGACGGGCGGAGTGCTCTTCCCATCATGGTCACTGAAATCCCGACCTGACACAAGCGTGATACCCAGCGTGTGAAACCAGCCAGGGGCGAGCACGTTTCCCCACGAGTTGCCATTGCCTCCGAGGATCGTGTTCGGAACGTCGACGCCGCCCGATACCGCAATCGTATACAACATGCCGCCAGGTTGAAGAGGCGTCATCTCCGATAACGCAACGTCGGCGATGCCCGGGAGCCTCCGCACCGCCGCAGCGGTACGTTCGTACAACGGTCGGGCCTGCCCGGCGTCTACGCCGACGTCCTGATGAGCCAAAGTCACCACGAGTACGCGGTCAGGTCTGAAGCCCAAGTCGCGAGATGCGAGGGACGCGAACGTTCGCCCGAAGAGACCAACCGCCACGACCAGCACGACGGACACCGCGACCTGCAGAACGACAAGCCCCCCGGACACGTGGCCTCGTGACCTGCCAGACCCACGTCGATCATGTTCCTTCAGGACGTCCATGGGCGCTCGGCTTGACGCATGCGCGCTTGGCGCCATACCGAACAGCAGCGCCGTCGCGACGGTGAGGCCAAAGGCGAACAGCAGGACACGGGTATCGGTCGAGACATCGAGAAAGAAGGCCGCCGAGCCCGGCGTCTGGAGCTGTCGGACGAGCAGGCGGCTGACCCATGAGGCCATGACGAGACCGAGTGCAGCGCCGATGCTGGCCAGCACCGCGCTCTCAGTGAAGACTTGCCGACCGAGCCGCCAGCGCGAGGCACCAAGCGCCAGACGGACGCCGATCTCCCGACGCCGCGCGGCTGTGCGCGCGAGCTGGAGGTTCGCGATATTGGCGCACGCAATGAGCAGCACCAGGCCAACGGCAATGAGCAAAGTGACGAGCGGACGCTCGTACTGTTGTCGCAACTCCGACACGCCGGCCGCGGCAGGCCGGAGCGCGAACCCATATGGTCCAGTCAGATAGGCATCCCTAAATTGCTTCGGCATCTGCGCTGGGAGCGCCGCTGACGTCGCCTTGCGGATCTGCTCCTGGGCGGCGCGGACTGTCGCCCCTGCCGTGACGATCGTCTCGCCGGCCTTCAGACGTCCAACGATCCTGAGCCAATAAAACGTGCTGCGATCGAGCCACGTCGATCGGCCATGAACAAGCGGCTCATCGCCGAGCGGCAGCGCGACGTCGAATGTTCGGCCCACCTCCACGCCGAAGAAATCCGGTGGCGTGACGCCGATGATCGTGAACGGCACGCGTTCGATCGTGAGCGTTCGGCCAATCGCGTCAGCGGCTCCTCCAAAGCGAGCCTGCCAGAACGCGTAGCTGATCATCGCCGTGGCGCCGTCGCGTCCACCACCGCGCTGATCGTCTTCGTCACTCAACACCCGGCCGAGCACGGCTGACACGCCGAGCGTGTTGAAAAAGGATCCACTCACCCAGAGGCCGTCCACGAGTTGCGCCTCCCCGCCCTGCGCCAGGTTAAACCGCTGAACATTCCACGCCGCAACGCTAGTAAAGAGATCGCGGCGCTGACGGAGTTGTTGCCAGACGGCGTAGGGCCATCCAGCCCGGTCCCGGCCCAGGTCGACCACCCGCGGCGTGACGAGCGTGACAAGTTGTTGCGGATCATTCACCGGCAAGGCGCGAACGAGGCTGTTGACCAGAGAAAAGATCGCGGTGTTGGCGCCGATCCCGAGCGCGAGTGACAGCACCGCGATCACGGTCACGATGGGCGTCGCCCACAGCGACCGAACAGCAAGGCGCAGATCCTGGCCGAGCCCCTGCAGCCAAACGGGCAGCCAGACGTCGCGCGCCCGGTCCTGCGCGAGCGCCGCGCTGCCGAGTGCGCGTCTAACCGCGAACCGCGCCTCTGTCCCAGCGAGCCCGCCCGCCTCCAGCTCTTGCTCCTTCATCTCGCGGTGGAAGGCCAGCTCGTCCGCGAGGTCGGCTTCCGCCTGCCGCTGTCGAAAGAGATACCGCAGTCGCCGCAGGACCTTGCGCATGCCGCTACGTCGCGTTGAGGACTCTCTGGATGGCGAGTATGAGCTGGTCGAACTCCTGGCGTTCGACCGCGAGCTGCTTGCGGCCGGCGGCGGTCAGTGTGTAGTACCGCGCCCGCCGGTTGTGCTCCGAGGCGCCCCACTCCGCCTTGACCCAGCCTCGCAGCAGCAGCCGTTGGAGCGCCGGATAAAGCGAGCTTTCGCCGACCTGGATGATGTCCTCAGACACCTCCTTGAGGCGCTGGGCGATGCCGTAGCCATGCATGGCGCCCCGGGCGAGGGTCTTGAGGATTAGAAGATCGAGTGTGCCCGGTAGGAGTTCCGGCGCGTCCTTGGTCCCCATCGTTGTTCGATGGGAGCATCGCGCAGGTTGGGCGTGGTGTCAAGAACGTCGATACTACGGCGTCGTCTGCAGAAACTCGATCGATGGAGCTACGCGGCGTGCCGGTCGTAGAATTTGATCAGACCGCCGAGGCGCTCGCGACATTGGACCTGATTCCGATCACGTTGTCGCCGAGGCGATGAGTTCGTCGTCCAGACCTCGTGCGGACCACGAACCACCGCTCGCAGGTTCCCCCGGCCCGCCCACCGTGTAGATGCCCTAGCATATGCGCGGCCGAGATGAAACCCACGTCGAAACCGCGACGACAGGCTTCGCGTCCCAGGGCCTGCGCGAGGTGCGACTTCCCGACATCCGCTGGACCCTCGATCGGCTGACGGTAGAACGCACCGATTCCACGTCGATCTGCCCGCGTGTCAGCTCGGTCCAGGCTGGCGCAAACGGGCGTGACCCCAGAGAGGAGTCAAGAATGCGCTACCGCGTTTCTGTGAGCTACGAATCAGCTGGCCAGCCAGCCAGCCAGTCGAAGACCTCCGCGGCGAGGTCGAGGCCAAGGATCGGTCTGGCGCCATTCGGCGGGGCGCCAGAGAGGCTGTGAAGACTGGCCGAAGGGTCGATCGTTCCTGGATCCACGGTGAGTTGTTGAAGGTGGGATTCTCGGTCTCAAAGCGTACGGTGTCGCAGTGACCTGACGCTCTCCTCGTCCTTGACGTCATCCGAAGCGCCAAGCGACGATGACATCGTCGACACCTGCGCGTTGTGCTATCGTGATCTCACCGTCGCCACGCGCGGCGCTTGAAAAGGCTTCTAGCGACCACGCTTCTGCCAAATTGGGAGCACAACAATACGGTCGCGGCCGGGAGGTGCAATCTATGGAACATGGCACTGGGGGCAGCCGGTAG
>JBPYEE010000570.1:0-4346 GCA_051985095.1 Vicinamibacterales bacterium
ATCCGCCTGCTGCTCGGCTGGTGTGCGCTCATCTCCGGTCGATTCCCTCCGGTGTCGCTGGCGATTTCGTACTGGATGGTGGGCGCGTTTTTCATGGCGATGAAGCGGTACGCCGAATACCGCCACCTGGGGGATCCGAAGGTCGCGGCCGACTACCGCGCGTCGTTCGCCTACTACACCGAAGAGCGGCTGCTCATCAGCCTCTTCTTCTACGCGACGGCGTGCGCATTGTTCGCCGGCATCTTCGTTGTGCGCTATCACCCGGAGCTGATTCTGTTCGCACCGCTCTGCGCCGGCCTCTTCGCCTATTACATGAAGCTGGGGCTCCAGCCGGATAGTCCGGTTCAAAACCCGGAAAAGTTGTACCGGCAGCGCGGGTTTCTGGCCTATCTGATCGTATGCACCGTCGCGTTCGTGCTCCTGATGTTCACCAGCATCCCGAAGATGTACGACCTGTTCAACGTTGCGCCCTCCGGCGTGGCGCCGCTCTGGACGCTCGGCGAGCCGCAAAAATGAACCCCCGTGTGTCGTTCATCGTGCCGGTCCGCAATGACGCGGCACGCCTGCAGCTCTGCCTGCGCAGCATTCGCGGCAACGCGCACGGCCGCGACCCGGTCGAAATCATCGTCGTCGATAACGGCTCGGTCGACGAATCGGCTGCCGTCGCTCAGAGGCACGGCGCACGTGTTCTGGCGATGGCGCACGGCTCAGTGGCGCAGCTCCGGAATGACGGCGCTCGCCACGCGTCGGGAGACGTGCTCGCCTTCGTCGATGCCGATAACGAGATTGCTGCCGGCTGGATCTATGCCGCGCTCGATTCGCTTCGGATGCCGGCAGTGGGCGCCGTCGGGGCCCTGTACGAGGCGCCGCCCGACGGCACATGGGTCCAGCGCGCCTACGGCGACCTGCGGGGCCGTCCGCATGATCGCCGCGACGTGGACTGGCTCGGCAGCGGAAACCTGGCCGTGTCGCGCGCCGCGTTCGAGCGCGTCGAGGGCTTCGATACGTCGCTGGACACCTGCGAGGATGTCGACTTCTGCCACCGACTGCGGGCCCAGGGACTGCGAATCGTGAGCGACGCGCGGCTCAAATCTGTCCATCACGGGGATCCCCGGACGCTGCGCGAGGTCTTCACGAGCGAACGATGGCGCGGCCGCGACAATCTCCGCGTCACATTTCGCCGGCCGATCAGCTGGGCATCGGTGCCGAGCGCGATTGGGCCGCTGCTGCAAACGGCGTTCATGGCGATCGCGGCGATTGGCTTGATCGTAGTCGTCGGCAACGTGCCCATCGGCGCCGGTCTCACCCTGACGGCATTGGCCGGTTTCGGCGCCGCGACGGCGCTTCGCGTGGTTCGTGCGCTCCTGCGCGGGCGCGACCGACGCGGCGGTATCGCGCCGGCGTTTGCGGTCGCGGCCGTGCTCGACCTCGGGCGCGCACTCGCGCTGATGTCAAAAGCGCCGCATCGGGGCGCGCAGCCGCGCGCCGCAGCAACCGTGTCGTCATGAGACCGATCCGCATCCTGGAACTGCGCAGCGTTCGGGGCACCGGCGGCGGACCGGAGAAGACGATCCTGTTCGGCACCGCACGAACCGATCCGGAACTGTTCGACATCACGGTCTGTTATCTGCGCGATCGGCGCGATCCGATCTTCGCCATCGACGCACGCGCCGCCGCCCTTCCCGTCCGCTACGTCGAGCTGACCGAATCGCACTCGTTCGATCCGTCGATTTTCAGACGCCTGCTCCGGATCGTGCGCGAGGGCGGGATCGACATCGTCCACGCGCACGACTACAAGACGGACTTCTGCGCCTGGCTGTTGTCGATGGTCGAACCGGTGACGCCGCTGTCGACCGTCCACGGCTGGACCGGTCACAGCGTCCGCGAACGGCGGGTGTACTATCCCCTCGACAAGCAGATTCTCGCGCGCTTTCCGAGGCTCATCGCCGTCTCCTCCGACATTCGCCAGGAGCTCGTGCGCCATGGTGCCGACCCGGCGCGCGTCCATACGGTGCTCAACGGGATTGATCACACGGCGTTTCGTCGCGATGGAGCCCGTGAAGCGGGCCTCCGCGCCGCACTCGGGATCGATCCGGGCTGGTATGTGATTGGCGCAGTGGGGCGGCTGGAACCGCAGAAGCGGTTCGATGTGCTCGTCGACGCCGTTGCCACCGCTCACCGCCGCTGGCCGCAGGTGCGGCTTCTGGTCGCCGGCGACGGCAGCCTCAGGACCGCACTGCAGGCACAGATCGACCGCCTGGCGCTCGGCCACGTCTGTACGCTCCTCGGCCACCGGTCCGATGTCGTTGACCTTCATCACACCTTCGATCTGTTCGTGCAGTCATCGGGCTACGAGGGCACACCAAACGCCGTGCTCGAAGCGATGGCCCTCGAAACACCGATCGTCGCAACGAGCGCAGGCGGCAGCGCTGAAATCGTGCGCGATCGCGTCGACGGGCTCATCGTCCCGAACGGCGGCGCGGGCCGTCTGGCCAAGGCAATCGGGGAGGCCCTTACGGATCGGGCAGCGACGGTGGCGCGTGTGCGCTCAGCGCGGCAGCGCGTCGAAACCGAATTGTCGTTCGAAACGCGGATGCGAACGGTCGAGGCAGTGTATCTCGACCTGATGGCCCACCGGCCCGGCGCGAATCCGACCCGCTTTGCGGCGGCGCGCACATGAGGGCGCTCCTGAAGACGCTGGCGCGTGGTGCCGCCTCGCTGGCAGTCGTCCCGGCCTTGATCTCCTTCGCGGTCCGGGCGGCGCTGATGGGTCCCGACCGGGCGCTCGTCGGATCCACGCAGGCGCTCTCCCTCGTGCCCGGGCTGACCGGCCAATACCTGAGACGCGCCTTTCTCGCGCGGGCGCTCCGCGGCGGGTGCGCGGAATCCGCCGTCATCGAATTCGGGGTTCTGCTCTCTCAGACCGACTCCCAAATCGATGAAGGCGTCTACGTCGGGCCACGCTGTCACCTCGGCCGGGTGCACCTGGAGCGCAACGCGCTGCTTGCGTCCGGCGTGCATGTGCCCAGCGGCCAGCACGCTCACGGAACCGACTTGTCCGCACCGATTCATGACCAACCCGGCGCGCTCAGACGTGTACGCATCGGGGCCGGCAGCTGGATCGGCAGTGGCGCCGTTGTGATGGCCGATGTCGGGCGCAACACGATTGTGGGTGCGGGCGCGGTGGTCACGCGGCCGCTCCCCGACCACGTGGTCGCTGCCGGCGTTCCGGCGCGCGTCGTCCGGCGACTGCAGGAAGCGACGCCGGTGTCCGCATGAAAGTGCTCTTCCTGACGCACCGGCTGCCCTACGCCCCGAATCGCGGCGACCGCATCCGTGCGTTCCACATCGTTCGTGCGCTGGCGCCGCGAGTCGAGCTCGAGGTCGTGTCGCTCGTCCACGACCGCGGCGAGCTCGCACAGGCTCGCGCGGTCGAAGCGCTCGGCGCTCGCGTGACCCCCGTGTTGACGCCTCGGTTCTCGAAGTACGCGCGGGCGGCGCTGCACCTCGCCGGCCGGCGCGCGCTGACACACGTGTTGCTGGACGCGCCGACCCTGCCGCGCACGATTCAACGGATTGTGGACGCGCGCCCGCCCGACGTTGTTCTGGCCTACTGTTCCGGCATGGCCCGGTTCGCGCTCGAACCGCCGCTGGCGGATGTGCCGCTCATCGTCGATCTCGTGGACGTCGACTCGCAAAAATGGCTCGCGTTGTCGGGCTGCTCAGCGCCGCCCAAGCGCTGGATCTATGCCAGGGAGGCGCGACGCCTCGCCGACTTCGAGCGGCAGATCAGCCGCACCGCGTCGGCGTCCCTGGTCGTCAACGAACGGGAACGCGATGCCCTGCGGGCGGTTGCGCCGGAGAGCCGCGTCGTCGTGGTGAGCAACGGTGTCGACCTGGGGACGCTGGCGCCTCCTGGAAAGCCCGAAGAGCGGCCGCGAGTCGTGTTCTGCGGCGTGATGAACTATCAGCCGAACGTTGACGCCGTCCTGTGGTTCGCGCAGTCGGTCTGGCCCCTCATCCGCGCGCGTCGGCCCGATGCGCAGTTCTCGATCGTGGGCTCCGAACCGACATCGGCCTTGCGCAGGCTCGAGTCGGCCCAGGAGGGCATCCAGGTCACCGGTGCGGTCGACGACGTGCGGCCGTTTTTGTGGAGCGCTGCGGTCGCCGTCGCGCCAATCTCTGTGGCGCGAGGGATGCAAAACAAGGTACTCGAAGCGCTGGGCGCCGGGCTGCCGGCCGTCGTGACGCCCGCGGTCGCTGAGGGCCTCCCGTGGTCGGTTCGCGGCGCCTGCCGGGTCGCTGAAGGGGCTCCCGATTTCGCCACCGAGACCGTGGCGTTGCTC
>JBPYEE010000571.1:0-13439 GCA_051985095.1 Vicinamibacterales bacterium
GGGCGATCAGTTCAAGTGCCGGACGCGCCATCGGCGTCCAGATATCGACGAGCATGAAGTCGATCGGCCCTTTGACACTTTCGAGTGTTTGTCGGAGATCACCCTCGCGAAGGTCGACGAGCGTCGACACGCCAGCTTCCGCAAAGTGCCGGCGGGCGATCGCCGCTTTATCTGATTCGTGCTCTGTGGCGATCACGACTCCACCGCCGTTGTCACGTACAGCGGCGGCAAGAAAAAGGGTCGACACCCCGAATGAGGTGCCCGCTTCCACAACATGGCGCGCCCCGATAGCACGGCACACCTGGTAACAGAACTCGGCCTTCGGGCGATCGAGCGCCACGAGCTTGTCTCTCAGGAATTCGTTCGTGCGCTCGTCAAAACGATTCCAATCCACCAAGCCCTCAGCCGCGCGCTGAGCGAAAAACGAAGCCATCACGTCATTTTGAGCGGCATGCTGTGCGTACAGCCGATCCAGCACGTCGTCGATCGGGCGCCCGAAGACAACCTGTGCACTCATTGAACTAACCGGGGCGAACTGTCACTCGGAGGGCTCGCAGCCCCCTACGCGGCGATGGGATCGTACATTAAACCGGCATCGCACATACGCCCCTGCTCGTGGTCTTCCGTTCAACCACATTCCTACTTGGCTTTTTCGCGTAGCAGCTGACGGATGTCGCGCTCGAAGGCCTGTCTGTCGACCGTGCCGACGTGGGATTCGGCGACCTTGCCGTCGCGATCGATTAACAACGTGACTGGCAGGCTCGGCGCGAGGCCGAACGAGTTCTGCATCAGATCCAGGTTTCCAATGACGACCGGATAGCTGATCGGATGTTCGGCAAGGTACGGCGTCACTTTGTCCCAGCCTTCTTCGTCCATCGCGACGCCCACCGACGTAAGGCCCAATCCGCGGTACTTGCCTTGGAACTCGATGTACCAGGGGATCTCGACCTTACATCCAGTGCACCAGGTCGCCCAGAAGTCGAGCAGGACGACTCGCCCCTTGAATCCGGACAAAGCGACACGACTGCCGGATGCGTCGGTCAGTGCAAAATCCGGCGCCGGTTTGCGTGCCGCCCGCGGAGTCACCGTCGGTTGCTCCGCGCGACTATGGCCGGCGAACAGACACAGCGCCGCCACGGCGAGCGCGCCGGCCGCACAGAGACGCCGGCGTGGCGAATTGGTCGTCATGTCATCTCCTCTCGAAAGCGCTCCCCGATCAGCGTACCGATAACCGCCGCCGTCCTGAGCGCGAGGCCGAGTTGAAAAACACGTAAATGGCCGGACACACCATGACGAGTGGAAACAGCCAGACCTGCCAGGCTTGCCTGATGCGCCAGGCGGCAGCAAGCATCGGACGGTCATCGGAGATGGACCACCATCCGAACGTTGCGGCTGCAGCTGGGCGTCGACCAACCAATGCGGTCAGCACGACTGCGGCACACAAAATCAGTCCGGCGCGACCGACCTTCACACTCGAGCGGATGTTTGCATGCCACAGAGCACCCAGTATCGGGGCTACGATCAATACCAACCGGAATGCCATCGGAAAGCCGTCGCGATACATCGGCTGCGCGAACACGATGGCGTTGCCCGGATTGAGCCGGGCGATCGTCGCACTGCCCGCGGTCCCATAAAACACCGCAATGACCACGACGATGAAGGTGCTGAACCAGGTACGAGGCGACAACGCTCGAATGGCCGATCCGATGGTCCACGCCCAAACCGCGAGCGTCAGGCACTCGAGCCCGAATCCTGTGATGGTCCTCAGCAGGTCCGCTCGGGCACCGGGGCTCCGGAGATATTCGGGCGTCCAATTATCGAGATACAGCCACGCGTAAATCGCGGCGTTGTGAGCCCAATACCGGGAAACTACGCTGAGGATAATTCCGAGTGCGAGCGCCGCCACCAATGCGATCCAGGCGTGCCAGTCCGTCCATGCACCCACTTGCCGACGAACGACGAGTCCGAGCAATTCGATGAGGGCGTCTCGAGCGGGCACGTGTAGTTCGGCGAGGTCGCCCTCAACCGCCGCGCGTTCATCGGGCAGAAGGCAGCGCAGGAGTCGATCCGCTGTGGCGGCGCGCATGCGGCCGACGAAGCGTTCTCTCAGTCGGTTTGCCACGACAGCCCGTCGCTCGCCCGCACGACTGTTCGATAGAAGGCGGCCGCTTCCCGTGAGCCTTTGCCGGTGACGCGGACCATTCGCTTTGGCCGGCCACCCCGTTCGGGGGTTGGGGCACCCATCCAGGTTTGGATCAAACCCTTTTTCTCCAAGCGATCGAGCGTGGTGTACAAGGCGCCGATCGAACACTTGCGCTGCGTCGCGCGCTCGATTTCCTGGCGAATCGAGACACCGTAGGCGCCCTCGCCGAGTCGCGCGGCCGCCGAGAGCAAGAGGTATTCAAATTCGCCCAGCATGATTAACTTCTACATTGTGATACTAATGACCCGCATTTTTCAAGCGGCGCAGTTCCAACCGGTGTCGTCCACCGAGCCCGGCGGGCGATTCAGGCGCAACTCGCCCGATCGGCAATTCTCGCCATCAAAGCGAGATGAATAAACGGGCTCGGAGTGCGCATTGTCCGCTGAGTGCCCTGCCTGTCGACGGGCCGTCGGTCGTTATCGCAGCGGCCGCAGTTCCGGCTTCTCGCCGTCCGGCAGCGGATAGCGGTCGATGTTCAGCATCATCGACACGAAGCAGTAGTAGCCCATTACGCCGGTCAGGTCGACGACGCCTCGCTCGCCGAACTTGTCGACCGCAGCCTTGAAGACCCTGTCGCTGACTTCCCTGGTCCGCAGAAGCTCGTCCCCGAAGTTGTAGACAGCCTCTTCGTCCGGTTGCATCGAGCCGGGCCGCTTGCCCGTCGCAATCGCTTCGATGACGGAAGGATTCAGTCCTGCCGCCAGGGCATTCTTCTTGTGGGCCGACCACTCGTATTGCGCGTTCCAGTAGCGGGCCGTCATGAGAATGACCATCTCGTTCAGCCGATTTGGCAGCGCCGAATGGAAGCGCAGCCGCGCGCCCAGCTGTTGGGCGAGGTCGCCCATCTCCGGGCTCCGCAGCGTGACGTTGAACGGGCCGTTCATCCCGCCGCGTTCTCCCGCGAGCAAGTGGTCGACCATGGCCTTTTGCTCAGGCGTCAGCTTGTCGTAGGTGAGCGGCTGAAATCGATCGCCGCGCAGATGGAGATCGCGAGTGGCCGGCGTCTGCGCCAGCGCAAGACCCGACAACACGGCGATACCGACGTAGAGAAGGTGGACACGCATCGGATGCTCTCCTTCCGTCTCACTGCATCGTTGACACATGCCACGGCGGGACACGTCCCCTCCACGGCATCTCCGCTTCGAGTGCGGCGGCGAGCTGCAGGATGAGGTGCTCGGCCGCGGGCCGACCTCCAAGCTGGATCCCGATCGGCAAACCGGTGGAATGCATGGCCAGCGGAAGCGAAATCGCAGGAATGCCCAGTATGTTGTGCGGTAGAGTGAATTGAAAGGGTCCACGAAAAATCTTCTCGACGAGATCGTCCATCGTCACGTCGCTGCGCCCGAGATTGTATGTGCCCCACGGCTCCGAAACGCGGGCAGTCGTCGGAGACAGCCACACATCGTACCGACCGAAGTAACGGCCGAGTTGACGCCTTGTCGTGTTGATGGCCGCGATCGCGTTGAGAAACTGTACTGCCGTCATCTGCCTGGCGTGCTCGTAGATCTTGAGCGTCACCGGTTCAAGAGTCTCCGGGCCGATCGCATGTCCGCTCCGCGCCGCGCAACCCTCGAGCCGGAGGTCGAAACCGAAGAACCATACGTCCGTCATGCTTCGCATGGCCCCGAGGCCGTCACAGTCCGGGCTCTCTTCTGAGACTCGATGCCCCATGTCCGCCAGCACCGTCGCCACGCGCTCGACCGCTTCTGCGACCTCAGGGTCGACCGCAACGCCCATGAGCGCCGTTGTCGACCACCCGATCCGCAGCGCGGGCGCGCGTCGGCGCGTCGTTGCGACGTACGGCTCCGGCGGTTGTGGAATCAAGAACGGATCGCCGATCTGCGGCACCGCGAGGCAATCGAGCATCGCCGCGGCATCGCGCACGCTCTTGGCCTGCACGAAGTTCTGGCCGAGGCCGTAGCCGTTCTCGTCCTGCATCGGTCCGAAGGAGATCCGTCCACGCGAGGGCTTGAGCCCCACGCCACCGCAGAAACTCGCTGGAACGCGGATCGATCCGGCGATATCTGATCCGTGCGCGATTGGCACCATACCGGCAATGACGGCAGCCATCCCGCCGCCGGTCGAACCGCCGGCCGAATGACCCTGCTTCCACGGCGTCGACGTGTTGCCGTGGAGTGCGCTTTCGGTGGTGCCCGACATCGAGTATTCGGGCGCGGCCGAACGTCCGAGGATGTTGAGACCCGATGCTTTGAAGAGCTGGCACAAATACGTGTCCTGTTGCGCGACCATGCCACGGCACAACCGGCTGCCGAACTCGACCGCCCGACCTGCTTCGTGCCCAAAGAGGTCCTTGATCAGAAACGGAACGCCGCGGAAGGGACCGCTTCCGAGCGTCTTTTCATCGAGGTCGTCAATCCGATCCGGGTAGGTCTCAACGACGGCGTTGACGGCTGGATTGATCGAGGCGATCGCCGCCGCCGCTGTTTGCGCGAGCTCCTTCGGCGATACCTGTTTGTTCGCGATCAACTCGGCAAGGCCGAGCGCGTCGCAGCCGGCGTATTCGGTGAGGTCCATCATGGGTTGTCGACTCGTTCGTCCGTTAGAAGGGCATTGTAGAAGGAGGAGCATGAAATTATCGCTGCGCTGCTGGTACTACCCCTGCTGGCCGTGTCGGCGTCGAAAGGCTCGCACACCCCGCACCAGGCAGTCCCCGCACGCCTCTCCCGTCAGCGTCGATTCACGACGTTCGACAACGACGAGGTCTCTCGAACTTCGTAACCTGACGCCCAGGATCGATGAGCCGCGCTCGGTTCGTGTCGCGCGCACCATCGTGGGGGGATAGGCACCGTCGTGAAGGCCGATCGACGCTGCGAATACCGCTCTGTGCGCGGACGGCCGAAGCGCCGCGGTTCTTGGCGATGCCGATGACCGCGCGTTATCATCCCGCCGCATGGCTGATCGGGGCCGCGTGCGCGTGGGTGTACTGGGCGCCGGAGCATGGGCGCGGCAGGCCCATCTTCCCGGATACCGGCGCGACCCCCGCTGCGAGGTCGTGGCCATCGCCGACCCGCAACTCGACCTCGCGCGCGACCTCGCGCGGGCGTTTGACATCCCGTCGGTCACGGGAGAGGCCGCCGACCTCTTCGCGCGGGCGGACATCGATCTCATCGACGTGTGCACGCCGAGCCATACGCATTTCGAGCTCGCGTGGGCGGCGCTCGAAGCCGGCAAGCACGTTCTCTGTGAGAAGCCGGTCGCGTACGATTTCCGTGACACACTGCGGGCGCGCGATCTGGCCCGCCGCAAACGCCTCAAGACGAAGGTCGGACTGACCTTTCGCTACAGCCCGGCGATGCGCTACATGCGCGAACTGGTCGCGACGGGCTTCGTCGGTACGCCGTTCATCTTCAACGGCTACGAACAGAACTCACAGTGGCTCGACCCCGCGACGCCGCTCCGCCAAGTGGACCATACGGCGGATCAATCGGTGATCCAGGTTTCGTCGCTCGAAGGTTACGGCGCGCCCATCATCGACCTCGCGCACGCTATGGTCGGAAGTGATCTCGCCGAGGTCGTCGGCACGATGCGGAACTTCATTCCGGATCGGATGGTACGTGCGACTGGTCGGATGATGCGCATGAACATCGACGATGGCGACATCTTCGTCGGCGAATTCCGGAACGGCGCCCTCTGTTCGATTCAGACGAGCTTCGTGACGGTCGGCAACTACCCGGGCATCGAGGCGCGCCTTTACGGCAGCAAGGGCGCGCTCATCTGTCGTCTCGTCGAGGAATGCGGTGTGTGCGAGACGCTGAGAGCGGCGACGCCCGACGCGGTCGAGTTCCGCGACCTCGAGATTCCGGCCCGGTTCTATCCACCCGGCGGGTCGACGCGCGCATCCTGGCGCACGCTGTTCTACGCGAACCTCATCTCGATCTTCATCGGCGAACTCCAGGGCGAGATCGACGGCAACGAAGGCGACTTCAGCGACGGCGCTCGGATTCAGGAAGTGATCCACGCCGTCGAGCGATCGTTTCGCGAACGCCGATGGGTCACCTTGCCGCTCGATCGGTGATGCAATCGATGGCTGATCCGCTCACCGCATTCTTCGCGCACTACTACCGCCGGTACCCGGTGAACGCCACGTTCACCGGAGTGCACGCGTTCGACGGTCGGCTGCCTGCCTGGTCCCCTGATGACCTTGACGTACTCAGCGACGAGGCGTGCGCCTTGCGATCCGCGCTGGGACCGGAGGAGCCAGACGTTGGTGCGTTGAGCGAGACCGGCGCGCGCGACCGCGCGCTGGCGCGGTCCGCGCTGGACGTTCAGATCGCCGAGCTCGAGTCGCAACATTTCCATCGGCGCAATCCATCGCTGGTCGTCGGCGAAGCCGCCTTCGGGGTCATCGCGCTGATGACGCGGCCGTTTGCGCCAGCGGCCGTGCGCATTGACTCCGCGACCGCCCGCCTCGCAGCCGTGCCCGCATTTTTCAGCGGCGCGCGCCGGTCGCTCACTGCCGGCATTCCCGAGGTGTGGCGCGACAAGACGCTCCGCGAGCTGGAGGGCGCTGACCGCCTGTTCGGCCACTGCATGCAATGCTGGCTGGCCGCGGAACCGGTGGACGGCCGGCGCGCGGACCGGCTGCTCGACGCAGCGCGGGGCGCGCGGGCGGCGGCGCGGGAGTTCGCAGCCTGGTTGTCGCACGAGGCCAAGGCAGCGCCTCCGGCGGCGCTCGCCTGCGGCCCGGAAATGTTCGATCGACTGCTCACCCGCGGCCACTGGTGCATGGAGGCGCGCGGATCCCTGCTCTCACGTGCCGAGGCGGCGCTCGACGAGGCGCTGGCGCGGCTTGACGCCCGAGCCCGTACCGCGACCCAGGGCGGGTGGCCGGAAGTGCAAGCCCGGCTCGCCGACGCGCATCCCAAAGTCGACGACTACCTCGCAACCTATGAACGCGTCTGGCATGCCTGCCGCGCGCACGCGGACGCATGCAATCTCGTCACGTGGCCGCTGGACCCCATCCGTTACGTGCCCATTCCCATGCACACCCGCGACGCCGCGTCCTACCTTTATTACCTGTTCTATCGATCTCCGGCGCCCTTCGACCGCTTGCCGGTCCACGACTACGTCGTTACGCCGATCGACGCCGAGATGCCCGAGGACGAGCGCAGCCGCCGCCTTCGGGCGACGAACACAAGCGTCATCACCCTCAACCACGTCGTGCATCACGGCGGCATCGGTCACCACGTGCAGAACGGGCATGCGTACCGGGGCACGTCCGCGATCGGTAAGGTGGCCGCCGTGGACTGCGCCGCCCGCATCGGGCTGTTCCTCGGCGGGACCATGGCCGAGGGCTGGGCCTGCTACGCGACTGACCTGATGGACGAAGTCGGATTCCTGTCCGCCGACGAGTCGCTGGCCCAGCAACACACACGCGCCCGCCTGATCGCGCGCGCCGTCGCGGACATCCGGCTACACGAAGGATCGCTGTCGTTCGACCAGGTCGTGACACTCTACCGCGATCGAATCGCCATGGCTCCGGAAGCGGCATGGGCCGAAGCTTGCAAGAACGCGATGTTCCCAGCGACGGCGGTGATGTATTGGCTCGGAACCGACACGCTGCATGCACTGCGCCGAAGCCGCGAGCGGATCGAGGGTGCGAGCTTCTCGCTCCGGCGCTTTCACGACATGGTGCTGTCGTACGGATCCATCCCCGTGCCGCTCATTGCGAGGTTGATGGCGTGACCCGGCGCTCGACCCGACTGACGCGCGGCTGGTTCGCCGTCGTGCTCGCTCTCGCGACGTTCGTCGGCTGTGCACGGAGGACGGGCGCGGTGCCACCGTCGAACGACCTCCTCATCATCGGCTACGACCGCGAACCCGACACGCTCAACCGCTTCAGCACGCACATCCTCGAAGACATCCAGACCTGCGTCGTCGAGGGCCTGACGACGACCGACGAGCGGATGGAAGTGGTCCCACTGCTGGCGACCACCGTGCCGACGCTCGAGAACGGCGGCGTGCGCCTCCGGCCAGAGGGCGGCATGGACGTAACGTGGACGCTCCGGCCCGGCGTGCGGTGGCACGACGGCGCGCCGTTCACCTCAGCCGACGTCAAGTTCACCGTCGACGCGATCAACGGCCCCACCTATCACCCGGAGAGCTCAGACGGCTTCGACCGCATCACCGGCGTGGACACGCCCGATCCGCTGACGGCCGTCGTGCACTACAGAGAGATCTACGCGCCCTACGCGCTGCAGTTCGTCCGCGGTGCGCTGCCGAAGCACGTCCTCGACGGACGTGACATCGATCGCGCACAGGACTACAACAGGAGTCCGCTCGGCACGGGTCCGTATCGAGTGGCGGAATGGACGAGCGGCGATCATATCCTGCTGGAGCGGGTGCCGCATTACTGGCGCGGCGACGCGTTCCCGAAAATCCGCCGGCTGCTGTTCAAGTTCATCCCGAACACAAACACGCGCATCAACCAGATCAAGAGCGGCGAGGTGCACGTCGTCCCCCTGGTGCCCTGGGACAAGGACCGCGAGCTCGTCGGCCGGCCTGGCATCATCGTCCATCGGACAGCCGGTAACGCGTACGAGCACGTGACGCTCAATGAGCGCCAGGTTCGGGCGTTTGCGGATGAGCGGGTGCGGCGCGCGCTGATGCTGGCCGTCGATCGCGAACTGCTGACGAAGACCATTCTGGACGGGCTGGCGGCCGTCGCGATTGGACCGATTCAGCCGGTCTCCTGGGCCTACACGGATCGCGTCACGCGCTACCCGTTCGCCCCGGTCCGCGCGAGAGCGCTCCTCGACGACGCCGGCTGGAAGCCTGGCGCGTCGGGCATTCGTGAGCGCGACGGTCGGCCGCTCGCCTTCACGTTGATCACGCAGGCGGGATATGCGATCCGTGAGAACGTCGCACAGGTGCTTCAGCAGCAATGGCGTGACGTGGGCGTCGATGTCCGGGTCGAGCTCCACGACGGCACGGCCCTCAGCGCCATCTGGTTCGACGGAAGGTTCGACGCGATGTTGCACTGGTGGCAGATGCCTGCCGACCCCGAACTGACGACCTTCTTCGCGGCCGACCGTACGCCGCCGGCGGGCCGCAACATCAATTACTATCGAAACGATGAGCTGACGCGACTGGTCTATGCGGCGGACCGGACGGTCGACCGCGCGGAGCGAACACGGCTGCTGCAACAGGCGCAGGCGATCATCGCCGACGCGGTGCCCGAGATCCCCTTGTACACCGTCACGCGTCTGGACGTGGTCCCCGCGACGCTCCAGGGCTTCAAGGGCAACCCGACGAACACGGGCATCTTCTGGAACGTGCACGAGTGGGAGATCCGGTAGGGGACCGACGTCGTGTTGCGCTTTCTTCTTCGCCGCGCCCTTCAGTCCCTGCCGCTTCTGCTTCTCGTCTCGCTGCTCGTATTTCTGTTGATTCACGCCGCCCCTGGCGGGCCGCTCGCCGTGTACCTGTCGAATCCCAACGTCCGGCCGCAGGACATCGAGCGCCTGCGCCACGCACTTGGCCTCGACCGCCCACTGTGGCAGCAGTACTTCGCCTGGCTGACGGCGTTCGCGCGCGGCGACTGGGGTTACAGCTTCACCGACGGCCGCGCTGTGTCCGAGCGGATTCTCGATCGCGTTCCCGCGAGCCTGGAGCTGGTTGGCGCCTCGTTCGTTGCCTCTCTGGCGCTGACGTTTCCTGCCGGCATTGGCGCCGCCGTCCGCCGCGCAGGATGGTTCGATCGCGTCACGACGGCGCTGGCGTTCGCAGGCATCTCGCTGCCCGTCTTCTGGCTCGGCCTGCTGCTCCAGATGATCTTTGCCGTCGCGCTCGGCTGGCTGCCTTCAGCGGGACGGGCGACGGTCGGCGCCGCCGGTCTTGGCGATCGCCTCCAGCACCTCGTGATGCCGGTCACCGTCTTGAGCTTCGTGCAGGCGGCGGCCTGGTCGCGCTTCCTGCGGGCATCGATGATCGACGCGCTTGGCCGCCCGTTCGTGCTCGCCGCCGAGGCTCGCGGGTTGTCGCGAGCGCGCGTGATCTGCCGCCACGCGCTTGCGAATGCCCTCGCGCCGCTCGCCACCGTCGTACTCCTCGACGCGGCGCTCGTCGTCTCGGGCGCGGTGGTGACCGAAAGCGTGTTTGCGTGGCCGGGCATCGGAAGCCTGTTCACGGAGGCCCTCGCGCGACGCGACTACAGCGTACTCATGGCGCTGCTGATGCTGACCTCCACCGCCGTCATCGTGTTGAACGTCGTGGCTGACACGGCGTACGCGATCCTGGACCCGCGAGTGCGGCTGTGATCGCGCTGCGGACGGCCTGGCCCGCGCTCGTGCTGGCAGCGCTCGTTACGCTCGCCGCGGCGGCTCCGCTCCTGACGCCGTTCGCGCCCAACCAGCTCGACCTGACGCACCTGCGCGAAGCGCCGTCCACCGCGCACTGGTTCGGCACCGACGCGCTGGGCCGAGACGTCCTGACGCGCGTCGTCTACGGTGCCCGGATCTCGCTCGCCGTGGGCCTGCTGTCGGCGGCCATCGCCGGGGCGTCGGGCGTCATCGTCGGCGGCATTGCGGGCTATGTCGGCGGCGCACTGGACGACGTGATCATGAGGGCGACGGACGCGGCGATTGCAGTGCCGCGGCTGCCGCTCTTGATGATTGCGGCCGCCGTGCTCCAGCCGAACGTCTCGCTGCTGGTCGTACTGATCGGCCTGGCGAGCTGGATGGAGACAGCTCGCGTCATGCGGGCCGAATGTTTATCGCTGCGATCGCGCGAGTTCGTGGAGGCAGCGCGCGCGCTCGGCGCCGGCCATGCGCGGATCCTGTTCGTGCATCTGCTGCCGGGCGCCGCGCCGGCGGTCGTCGTGTCGGCGACGCTTGCCGTCGGCCGCGGCATTCTGCTCGAGTCCGCGCTCAGCTTCTTCGGCGTCGGGGTGCGCCCGCCTCAGGCCAGCTGGGGCAACATGCTGTATCAGGCGCAGGCCACGCTCGGCACGGAGCCATGGCTCGCGCTGTTTCCGGGGCTGTTCATCTTTCTCACCGCGCTGTCGGTCAATCTCACGGGAGACCGGATTGCGACCAGCCGCGGATCCGTTGAGGGATCATGAAGCTGCTGTTTGCAGGCGTGCTCGGCATAGCCCTGCTCTCGCTGTCGGCGCCGCCGCCCGCCCCACCGGGCTTCGCGCCGATCGTCGACGAGTATCTCAATCAGTTCGCACAGCGGCATCCGTCGATTGCCGCGGGCAACGGCATCCACGATCGGGATGGCGAGCTCGAGGATTTCTCAGCCGAGGCGATTCGACAGGAGGTCACCTGGCTGCGAGCCTTCAGGACGCGGCTCAACAGCCTGAACCGCGCGGCGTTCACGGCCGACGAGCAGGCCGACTGGCTCATCCTCGTTGGAATCGTCGACGGCTGGCTGCTGGACCTCGACACGGTCCGGACGTGGACGCGTAATCCAATGATCTACGCGTCGGCGATCTCCGACGGCGTGCACAACCTGATGACAATGGAGTCGGCGCCCGCGGCGGCGCGGATGCGACGCGCGACAACCAAGTTGCAAGCGGTGCCGCGCCTGATCGCAGCTGCGCGTACGAACCTCAAGCGGCCGCCGCGGCCGTTCGTCGAGCGCGGCATCGTCATGTTTCGCGCGGCGTCGGACCTCATCGCACACGACCTCCCGCTGGCCTTCGCCGACGTCAACAGTCCGCCGCTGCAGCGCGAGCTGAAGTCCGCCGCCGACGCGGCGCGCACCGCGATCGATGCGTACGCGAGCGAGCTCGAGAGCGGCGTGCTGCCGACTGCCGACGCCGCGTTCGCGATCGGGACCGCGAACGTCGAGGTGCGCTACCGCGCCGAGGAACTCATCGATCTGCCCGCCACGAAACTGCTCGCGATCGGCGAGCGAGAACTCGCGGCGGGTGAAGCCGAGTTCGCCGCGGCGGCCGCACGCATCGACAAGGCACGGCCTTCGCTCGACGTCTGGCGCGACGTGCTCGCGGACCATCCGCGGCGCGGCGAGCTGGTGGCGGCCGCGCAGCGGACGGTGGACGAGTTGTTCGCGTTCATCAGGAGCAGACGCCTGGTCGACCTCCCGGAGGGTGAGCGCGTCGTCGTCGCCGCGGCGCCCGCCTTCGACCTCGGCCTCGCCTCGATGCATTCGTCGCCGCCCCTCGAGCCGCGGCCGGTCAAGAGCTTTTACTACATCACCGACGCGCGGGCCGAGTGGCCCGCGGACCGGCAAGACGCGTGGCTGCAGAAATTCAACCTTGCGACGCTGGCCGACATCACCGCGCACGAAGTGGCCCCCGGGCACTACGTCCACAGTCTGTTCATGCGCCGCACGCCTGGCAAGATCCGGCGCATCTGGATCGGCCTCAACCCGTTTCCGCAGCCCTCTTCGGGCCAAGACGGCTGGGCTCACTACGCCGAGCAGCTCGTGAGCGACGAAGGGTTCAAGAGCGACGATCCACGCTACAAGCTGGCTCAAGTGAGCGAAGCTTTGACTCGCATCTGCCGACTGCTCGCCGGCCTGCGCCTTCAGAGCGGCGAGTGGACGATCGACCAGGCAGCGGCGCTGTTCGGGCGGAGCGCGCATCTGCCCGCGCCTGCCGCACGACAGGAGGCCGTCCGCGGTACGTACGATCCAACCTACGGCGGGTACTTTCTCGGCAAAATGGCCGCGCTGAAGCTGCGACGCGATTACGCAGCCGCGCAAGGCAGTCGTTTCGACCTGCGGGCCTTTCACGAGCGCGTGATGACCAACGGCATCGCACCGTGGCGCGCCCACCGGCAGCTGATGCTCCCGGGGGACACGCAGCCCGTCATCGAATGACTGGTAGGGCGAGGAGCTGGTGTGGCAGCCGCAGGCAGAGTCTTGTCCTTCTTCAGGGCTTTCCCTTTCGTGCCCGTTTGGAAGCTGGCGTGACTCCGTTTCCAGTTCTCGCCACATCGAACGCAGCATGCGGATTTTGCCGCACTACACGCTCCGGCATCGATTCGCGTCGATCGTTATGAGGCCGTCGTGCGCGAAAGCGGCTGGCGCGCGACGTTCAGTAGGCGACCCAGTAGTCATGGAACAAACCGAGGGCACCCTGGTTATCGGGGAGCCGGCGGCAGGACAAATCTGTCCAGATAGGCGGCCAGCTTGTCCCGGCTCCGTGTTCGGTACGCGATGTAGTCCTTGGCAATGCCGTCGTCGCCCAGGCTGAACAGGACATACGGCTCAATGAGGCCGGCCTCAAAGAGCGTCACGAGGAGCC